>NZ_WJWY01000025.1 GCF_010367435.1 Fusobacterium sp. IOR10 | reverse complement strand
ACATCCTTTCTTTTGGTGTCGCAACTTAATTGTAACGGATTTTTTTATTTGTCTCAATTTTTTTTTGCAAAAAATAAAGGCATTAGTATTTTTACAAATACCAACACCAAATATTATAGACCCATAAAAAAAGCAAATATTTTATTTGCTTTTTTTATTTGCTCATATATTTATAAATGTATTCAAAATGTCTATTTAAAGCTTCTCTTGATTTTTTAAGATTCTTTTCATATAATCCTTGAACTATTTCTTCGTGGGATTTAAATAATTTTTCCTTATTTTCTGCATCTGTAAAAATTTTTGATCTAATATTTTCAATGAAAATATTTAAAAGAGTATCAAAGGCTTTTAAATTATCAATAATATACCTATTTCCAGAAAGTTCAGCTATATAAAAGTGTAATTTTTTATCATAAAAAGATTTCATTTCTTCTGTTTGACAGGTTTTTAACATATTTAAAAAACTAGAAATTTCTTTCAATTGATTAGGTGTAATTTTATCAATAGCAAGAGTTAAAGCTTCTAATTCCAAGGCATATCTAAAATCTATGATTTCTTTTAAACTGGAATTTTCTTCCAAAGAAGACATTAAAATAATAAGTTCTTCTAAAGGTTTAAGAAAGTTGTTATGTATATAATTACCAGATCCTTGAATTACTTTTAACGCTCCCATTCTATTTAAAATACGAATACCTTCTCTAACAGAATTTCTACTTATATTTAAATTTTCAGCAAGAGATCTTTCTGGTGGAAGTTTGTCTCCGAGCTTATAATGACCACTTTTAATATTATCTTTCACAAAATTAATTAAAATCTCATAAGATTTTTCATTTTTTTCCATTCTAACCAAACCCTTTCTAATTTAATTAACTTAATTATATCATTTTTCATTTTTTTTATAAAGAAAAATCGGATTTTAACTCTAAAATTTTTTAAAATAATTTTTCATAAAAAAAATCAGGATTAAATTTTAATCAAAAAATAAAAGAATAAAATTAAAAAACCCTTATAAATGAATAAATTAATTATTACATAAGAACTTTTTAAGCATAAAGTGTAAAAAAATAGTTCATAAAATTCTAAAATAATAAAAAAAGAGTTAGAATTAACCTGTTTAAAAAAAATAAAATTGACAAATTTTTTAAAAAAAGGTAGAATTAGTTCATAGTTTGGTAGTACCAATACAAAGTGAATATAACAGCTTTAAAATAGATGAAAAAAGAAGTTATTAATAAGTCTTTACTTACATAATGAATTATAGGGGTTTAATTTTTTAGGGGGTGGATTTAATGTTTTTAAAATTTGTTTTAGCGGTTCTACCAATTATATGGCTTATAGTTGGGTTTAGTTGGTTTAAGATGTCTGGTCACAAAGCTTGTCCCATAGCTTTATTAATCACAACTATTTTATCATTTGTTTTTTGGAAAATGCCTTTTATGGGAGTCTTAACAGCGGCATTAGAAGGGGTAGCATTGGCTATTTGGCCAATTTGTTTAACTATAGTATCAGCAGTATTTGTTTATAATATTATAGTTCATACAAAAAATATGGAAGTTATTAAAGCAATGTTAACTAGGGTTTCAGTTGACAAAAGAGTTCTCGTTCTTATTATAGCTTGGGGATTTGGTGGATTCATGGAAGGTATGGCTGGCTTCGGGACAGCAGTAGCTATTCCAGCTAGTATATTATATGGTTTAGGAGTTAATCCAATATACGCAGCAGCAGTTTGTATGTTATCAAATACAACTCCTACAATTTGTGGATCAATAGGAATTCCTTCAATAACAGCAGGGGCTATAATTGGTGTTCCTGCAGCAAAAGTAGCTTTAACAGCAATTGTACAATCTTCTCCAATAGTTATATTAACTCCATTTATATTGGTTATAACAATAGGAAGATCTGTAAAAGCTTTAAAAGGAATGTTTCTAGTAACTTTAATATCAGGAGCATCATTCTTAATTCCTGAATATTTTGTAGCAAAGTATGTTGGTGCAGAGTTACCAGTTGTAATAGGAGCTTTAACTTCAATGGCATCAACAATATTAGCAGGTAGACTTTTAGTTAAAGAAACAGAAGAAAATAAAAAATATCATGTTAAAAAAAGTGAACATAGTTTAGGAGATGGATCAATATCTTTATCAAGGGGAATCTTAGCATGGTTACCATTTATATTAATTCTTTGTTTTTTATTACTAACATCAACTTTATTTCCAATGATTCATAATCCATTGGCAACAATAAAAACAGCAGTACAAATATATAATGGAAATGGAGCAAGTAAGTATGTGTTCACATGGATAGCAACTCCAGGTATAGTAATGTTAATTGCTGGTTTCATAGGAGGAAGTATCCAAAAAGCTTCCTTTGGAGAAATGTTAAGTGTTTTAAAGAAAACTTTGATAGAAATGAAGAAAACTATTATTACAATAGTATCAGTAATAGCAACAGCAAAAATTATGGGATATAGTGGAATGGTTGGAGATATAGCTACTTTAGCAGTTGCAGTAACAGGAAGTTATTATCCTTTAATAGCTCCATTTATAGGTTCAATTGTCACATTTGTAGCTGGAAGTGCAACACCTTCAGTTGTATTATTTACAGGACTTCAAGCTCAAACAGCAAAAACATTGGGAATACCAGAAGTGTGGCTAGCAGCTATAAATATTTGTGGAGCAGTTTCAGCTAAGGCTGTTTCTCCTCAAAGTATAGCAATAGGAGTTGCAGCAGTTGGAATAGCAGGGGAAGAAAGTAAAGTATTTAATATAGTTATCAAATATTATTTCTTCTTTATGATTATATTAGGAGTAATAGCCTATGTTTTTAAAGGAGCAGTAATTTAAATAAAAATAAAAATTTAAAGATAATAAATTTAAGGAGGAATTATGAAGACTTATAATAAAGTAACACCAGAGATAATTGAAAAATTTAAAGAGATAGCTCCTAAAAGAGTTTATTTTGGAAAAGAAGTAAATGAAGATTATTCTCATGATGAAATGTCTATTTATGGAAAAGCAATACCTGAAGCAGTTATAGAAGCTTTAACAACAGAAGAAGTTTCTAAAATTATGAAAGTTTGTAATGAAAATTTAATACCAGTAACTCCAAGAGGTGCAGGAACAGGACTTGCAGGAGGAGCTGTTTGTATACATGGTGGAATAGTTATTTCAACTATAAAAATGAATAAAGTAATAGAATGGGATTTAGAAAACTTTATAGTTAAAGTTGAACCAGGAGTATTACTTAATGATTTAGCTGAAGCAGCAAATAAAAAACATTTATTATATCCACCAGATCCAGGTGAAAAATTTGCAACTTTAGGAGGAAATGTTTCAACAAATGCAGGTGGAATGAGGGCAGTTAAATATGGAACTACTAGAGATTATGTAAAAGCTATGACAGTTGTTTTACCAACAGGGGAAATAGTTAAATTTGGAGCAAATGTATCTAAAACAAGTTCAGGTTATAGTTTATTAAACTTAATGATAGGATCAGAAGGAACTTTAGGAATAATAACAGATATTACTTTAAAATTAATTCCACAACCAAAAGAAGTTGTAAGTTTAATAATACCTTATGTTGATTTAAATGAATGTATTTCAACTGTTCCTAAATTTAAAATGAATCATTTAGAACCACAAGCTTTGGAATTTATGGAAAGAGAAATAGTTTTATCTTCAGAAGCTTATTTAGGAAAATCAGTATTCCCAAAAGAAGTTGAAGGAGAAGAAGTAGGAGCATATTTATTAGTTACATTTGATGGAAATTCTGAAGAAGAATTAGAAGATATAATAGAAAAAGCTTCAGAAGTTGTACTTGAAGCTGGAGCAATGGATGTTTTAGTTGCAGATACACCTGCTTTAAAAAGAGATGCTTGGGCAGCTAGAGGATCATTCCTTGAAGCAATAATTGCAGATACAAAATTATTAGATGAATGTGATGTTGTTGTACCAATTACTAAAATACCAGAATATTTAAAATATATTAATTCTTTAGAAGGTGAAGTTGGATTAAAAATTAAGAGTTTTGGACATGCTGGAGATGGAAATTTACATATATATGCTTGTAGTAATGATCTAGAAAAAGAAGAGTTTTTAAAAAGAGCAGCAAACTTTATGGAAAAAGCTTACTCAAGAGCAACTGAATTAGGGGGACAAATTTCAGGGGAACATGGAATTGGTCATGGAAAAGTAGAATTCTTATGCGAATCTTTAGGAGAAGTTAACATGAGATTAATGAAAGAAATAAAACATGTTTTTGATCCTAATATGGTATTAAACCCAGGTAAAGTTTGCTACGAATTTTAAATATAAATAAGAAATATAAAACCAAACAAAAAAAATGGAGGAGATAATAATGGCTTATATAATTTCAGAGGATGCTAAAGATTTATTAGTAGATGTAAAAGATTTTTGCGAAAATGAAGTGAAAGAACAATGTAAAGAATATGATAAAAGTGGAGAATGGCCAAAAGAAATATATGATAAAGCAATAGAAATGCAATTACATATGTTAGAAGTTCCTGAAGAATTTGGTGGAATGGGTCTTAGTAGAATAGATGTAGCAGCATTAATGGAAGAAATGGCAATTGCAGATGCAGGTTTTGCAACAACAATATCAGCAAGTGGTCTTGGAATGAAACCAGTTTTAATAGCAGGAAATGAAGAACAAAAGAAAAGAGTTTGTGAATTAATTATAGATGGAGGTTTTGGAGCTTTCTGTTTAACAGAACCAGCTGCAGGATCAGATGCAAGTGCAGGGAAAACTACAGCAGTAAAAGATGGAGATGATTATATACTTAATGGAAGAAAATGTTTCATTACAAATGGAGGAGTAGCTTCTTTCTATTGTGTAACAGCAATGACAGATAAATCAAAGGGAGTTAAAGGAATTTCAATGTTTTTAATTGAAGCAGGAACTCCAGGACTTAGTACAGGAAATCATGAAAATAAAATGGGAATAAGAACTTCAAATACCTGTGATGTAGTATTAGAAGATTGTAGAGTTCCAGCTTCAGCTTTAGTAGGAGCAGAAGGAAAAGGATTTGGAATAGCAATGAAAACATTGGATCAAGCTAGAACTTGGATGGGATGTATTTCTGCAGGTATAGCTCAAAGAGGAATAAATGAAGCTATAGCTTACGGAAAAGAAAGAATTCAATTTGGGAAACCAGTTATAAAAAATCAAGCTTTACAATTTAAAATAGCTGATATGGAAATAAAAACAGAAACAGCTCGTCAAATGGTAGCTCATGCTTTAACATTAATGGATATGGGACTTCCTTTCAGTAAAGAATCTGCAATAGCAAAATGCTATGCATCAGATATAGCTATGGAAGTAGCTTCAGAAGCAGTACAAGTATTCGGTGGTTATGGTTATAGTAGAGAATACCCTGTTGAAAAATTAATAAGAGATGCAAAAATCTTCCAAATATTTGAAGGAACAAACGAAATACAAAGAATAGTAATAGCTAATAACGTAATAGGAAGAATTTAAAAATATTGGGAGGAAAATTGATGAATATATTAGTTTGTATAAAACAAGTTCCAGATGATTCTATAGAGGTTACAGCAAAGGATAATAAACCAAATTTATCTGAAATTGGAAAAGTAGTTAATGCCTTTGATACTTACGCTTTAGAAATGGCAGCAAGATTTAAAGAAGCAAATGATGGAGAAATAACTGTTTTAAGTATAGGGGATAAAAGCACAGAAAAATCTCTAAAAAACTGTTTAGCAGTTGGAGGAAATAGAGCTATATTGATAAATGATGAAGAATTAAAAGAATCAGATACACTAGGAACATCTTACATTTTAGCAAATGGAATAAAAAAAATAGAAGAAGAAAATGGAGAAAAATTTGATATTATTTTCTGTGGAAAAGAATCTACAGATACAGCTTGTGGACAAGTTGGAGCTCAAATTTCAGAAATATTAGGAAGGGGCTTTGTTACAGATATAATTGATATTTCAATGAAAGACAGTATCTTTTCATTTAATCAAGAAACAGAGGATGGATATAATGTAGTTGAAACTAATTGCCCATGTGTTGTCACTGTTACAAAACCAAATTATGATCCAAGATATCCAACTATAAAAAATAAAATGAAGGCAAGAAGAATGCCAATAGATTCTTTAAAAATTCCAAATTTAGATAATGAAAAAGTTGGAAGAGAAGGAGCATGTGTCAAAGTTATTAATTTTTATGAACCACCTAAAAAAGAAGCTGGAATAAAAATTCAAGAGGAAAAATGTGAAGATTCAACATTAAAAGCAATTCAAATAATGGCTGAAGCTAAGGTATTTTAAGGGGGATTAGAAATGAAAAATATATTGACATTTGTGGAAATAAAAAACAATGAAATCTTAAAAAGTAGTTTAGAATCTATTTCTGCAGGTAAAAAAGTAGGAGATAGGATTATAACAGCTATTTTGAAAAATGACGAAAGATTAATAAAACAATTAATAAATCATGGTGCTGATGAAGTATTAGTACTTAAGTCAGAAGAATTAAACAAAGTAAATTTAGATATGTATGTGGAAGCTTTTGAAAAAGTTTTAAAGGAAAAGGATATTTCAGTTTTCATTTTAGGGGGAACTTTAATTGGAAAAGAATTATCTGCTAGACTAGCTGAAAGACTAGGTGTTGGTTGTGTAACTGATGCAACTGGGCTAAAGTTAGATGATGAAAAAAATATTGTATGGACTTGTCCTGCCTATGGAGGAACTTTATTTTCTGATATGGTAATGGATAATTCTAAATTACAAATAGGAACTATTCGTTCTGGAGCTTTTAAAAAATTAGAAGAAGAAGAAAGAAAAGGGGAAATAAATTCTTTAGAATTAAAACTGGATAAAAAAAATATAAAAGCAAAAATAGTGGATGTAGTTAAAGAAATAGCGGAAACTGTTGATTTAGAAGCAGCAGAAGTTATTGTTGCTGGTGGAAGAGGAATGGGTAATGAAGACAATTTCAAACTAGTTAAGGAATTAGCTGAGCTATTAGGTGGAGTTGTAGGAGCTACAAGACCAGCAATAGAAGCAGGATGGATATCAAAAATACATCAAGTAGGTCAATCAGGTAAGGTTGTAGGACCTAAATTATACATTGCCTGTGGAATCTCAGGGGCAGTTCAACATGTTTCAGGTATGATTGGTTCTGACTATATTGTAGCAATTAATAAAGATGAAGATGCACCAATATTTGAAGTTGCCAATGTTGGTATAGTTGGTAATGTTATGGAAGCTTTACCAGTTATGATAAATGAAATTAAGCAAATGAAGGAAAATTAAATAGTGTTTTAGGTATGTTTCATTCATATATTGAATAGACGCTGGTTTTTATAGCCAGTGTCTATTTTTATTATCACAGAAAAATTGAGAATTTCAGATGTTTTTATTTAAAAATTATGGTACAATAATATGTAAAAATAAAAAAAATTTATATACAGAAAGGAGATACAATAAATGATGGAAAGAAATTTAGTTCCCAAAAAAATAGTTGAAGAATTAGATAAATATATTGTTTCTCAAGACGAGGCAAAAAAAAATGTAGCAGTGTCACTAAGAAACAGATATAGAAGAAAATCAATTAAAAATAAAATTATGAGAAGAGAAATAACTCCTAAAAATATAATTTTAATAGGATCAACAGGGGTTGGGAAAACAGAAATAGCAAGAAGATTGGCAAAAATAACTAATTCACCATTTATAAAGGTTGAAGCTACAAAGTACACAGAAGTAGGATACGTTGGAAAAGATGTGGAAAGTATAATTAAAGATTTAGTTGCTATTACAATTAGAAAATTAAGAAAAGAAAAAATAGATATTCTAGCAAAAGAATATTTTAACGTGGCTATTGAAAAAGTTGCTAAAAAAATAGATAAATTAGCTGTTATAAATGATGATAGTAAGAATAAATTAATAAATGAAATAAAAGATGGAGTTTACGATGATAAAATTATAGAAATAGACAAACCAGTTAGAAGAGGGAATATAGAAGGACCAGTGGTTGAAGTTATTGGAAACAAATCAGATGGAGATATGGGATCTATAATAGAAAGTATAATGTCAAATTTTGATGGGAAACAATCAAAAAAAACAATGGTAAGCGTAAAGGATGCTATAGAAATTATAATAAATGAAGAAATAGATAAAAATATGAATATGGATGAGATAAATATAGAAGCAGTAAAGTCTGCAGAGGAAGATGGAATAATATTTATTGATGAAATAGATAAAATAGTAGAAAGTGGAAACAATGGAAGAAGCGATGTTTCTAGACAAGGAGTTCAAAGAGATATACTTCCTATAGTTGAAGGAACCACTGTTATGACGAAATATGGGCCAGTTAAAACAGATCACATATTGTTTATAGCTGCAGGAGCTTTTTCAGATGCAGATTTTTCAGATCTTATGCCTGAATTACAAGGAAGATTTCCAATAGTAACTGAAATGGACGATTTAACAGAAAAGGATTTTATAAAAATATTAACAAATATAGATTATAATTTAATAGAGCAATATAAAGAAATGCTTTTAATTGATAATGTAGAACTGAAAATAACTAAGGGAGCAATTGCAAAAATAGCTGAATTTTCCATATATTTAAATGAACATGAAGAAAATATAGGAGCAAGAAGACTTTCTACAGTTTTAGAATTTTTACTTAAAGATATTATGTTTGAGGCTCCATTTACAGATACAAAACAAATTACAATTGACAAGAAATATATTGAAAAAACATTTAAAGATAAATTTAAAGAGGAAGATTTAGACAAATATATACTATAAGAGAGGGAGCCAATGTATTTAAAAAGTGTTGAAATATATGGATTTAAATCATTTGGAGAAAAAATAAAAATAGATTTTAGTGGTGGTATAACTTCAATTGTTGGTCCCAACGGATCAGGAAAATCTAATATATTAGATTCAATATTATGGGTTTTAGGGGAACAATCCTATAAAAATATTAGAGCTAAAGAGAGTAAAGATGTTATATTTTCAGGGGAAGCTAAAAAAAATGGAGCTTCCTATGCTGAAGTATCACTAACAATAGATAATAAAGATAGATTTTTCCAAATAGAAAGCGAAGTAGTAAAAATAACTAGAAAACTTCATAAAACAGGTGAAAATGAATATTTAATTAATGACAAAAAATCTAGATTAAGAGATATTAGTGATTTATTCATGGATACAGGAGTCGGTAAATCAGCTTATTCTGTTATTGGGCAAGGGAAAGTAGAAAGAATTATTTCATCTTCTAAAAAAGAAATAAAGGAAATAATAGAAGAAGCAGCAGGGGTAAAAAAATATCAAACAAGAAAATTAGAATCTGAAAAAAAATTAATCAATGTAACAAATGAAGTTGAGAAGATAGAATTAATATTAAATGAAACTAATGAAAATAGAATTAAGATAAAAAAACAAGCAGATAAAGCATTAGCTTTTTTAGAATTAAAAAAAGAAAGAGATTCCTTAAGCAAGGGACTTATATTTTATGAAATAGAAAATAATAAGGATAATATTGAAATTTCAAAGGAAAAGGTTGCAAATATTTCTAAAAATAAAAGTATATTAGAGGAAGAAAAAAGAAATAAAGAAAAGATTTTATCTGAAATTATTTTAGATAAGGAAAAAATAAAACAAGAAATAAAAGATTCATTGGACAAAAATGAAGAGCTAAAAAATTTAATTAATAATTTTGAAAATGAAAAAACTAAGTTATTAGAAAGATCACAATCTTATAATAGAGAACTTGGAGAAAAAGAAGAAAATTTAAAAGTCATTTTAAATAAGAAAACCGAAAATTTAAATAGACTTGAAATATTAAATAAAGAAAGACAAAAATTAGAATTTAATATAACATCTGGAGAAGAAAATTATTCTAAATTTCAAGAGAAGATAAAAATAAAAGATGCAAAAAAAATAGAAATAGAAAAGAAAATAGAGACAAACAAAAGAAAAATATTAGATTATGAAGTTATGAAATTACAACAATCCAATGATATTGAAAATTCAGAAAAAAGAATGAGAGGTAGTAATTCTAGAATAAAAGCTATAGAGAGAGATTTGTTGGAAATAGACGAAAAAATCAACTTAAATGAAGCTTTAAAAGAATCAGCTAGAAAAAATGGATTAGAAAAAAAAGAACAATTGTTAGAGGCATCAAAAAAGCAAGAGAATTGTGAAGAAGAAATTTCAAGGGTAAGTATAGAATCAAATAGAATTTCTGAAGAACTTAGACGAGATGAAAGAGAAGAAATTAGTAACAGAAGAAAATATGAACAAATTTTAAGATTTGAAGAAAATAACGAAGGTTTTTATAAAGGTGTAAAAGAAATATTAAATGAGGGAATAAAGGGTGTTGAAGGGGCTCTTATTTCAATTATTAAAGTCCCAGAAAAATATGAAAAGGCAATTGAAGCCTCTATTTCAGGAAATTTACAAGACATAGTTGTTGAAAATAGTGGAGTAGCTAAAAAATGTATTAATATTTTAAAGGAAAGAAAAGTTGGAAAGGCTTCATTTTTGGCTTTAGACACAATTAAAACCTTTGGGAAAAAGAATATTCCTAAAATTCAAGGAATTATAGGGAGAGGTTCAGAATTAATAAATTATAATTTGAAATATAAAAAAGTAATAGATATGGTACTTTCTAATTTACTTGTTGTTGAAAATATAGATATTGCAGTTGATATTTCTAGAAAGAATTTGTTTTCAGGAAACATTGTAACTTTACAAGGTGAATATATAAGTGGTTCAGGAAGAATAACAGGTGGAAGTAATAGAAATTCAGCTGTTTCTCAGATGTTTGAAAGAAGAAAAGAATCTAAAAGATTAGAAAAATTATTAATAGAATTAACAGCAAGAATAAATGAGAATAAAGTAAAGCAAGAAAAATATTCAAAAAAAATAGAAGAATTAGAAAATAAAACTCACGAATTGGACATATTAATTGAAAATTTAAGAAAGAATGTGAAAATTTATCATGAAGAATTCGAAAATTTAAAATTAAAGGAAGAAAAATTATTAAAGGATAAAAATATTTATTTATCAGAAAAAGAAGAAGAAGAAAACTATGCAAAGGAATATAAGAAAAAAATAGAAAGTTCAAGTGCTAAAAAAGAAGATACTGAAAAGAAAACAGAAGAAATAAAAAATGATATTAATAAAAAATCAAAGGAATTAGAAGAAGTAAATAATTCTTTGATAAAATTAAAAGATGAATTTTCTGATATGAAAATTAAATTTTTAAATAGTAAAGATAGAATAGTAACAATAAAAAATGATATTAGTAATAATAAAAAAGAAAAGTTAGAATTAGAAGAAAATGAAATATTTATAAAAGAAAGAATTTCAAAACTTTTAGATGGACTTAAGAAACTAAAGGATGATTTAAAAAGAATTGATTTGGAAAGAGAAGAAAAAAATGTTCAATTTGATAAGGAAAATATTAACTTACAAGTTATGAAAGAGAAAAATGAACTTTTAGATGTTAAAGAAAAAGAATATATGATAGAAATAAAGGAAAATGAAAATCATATATATAAAGAAGAAGAGCGTTTGAAGGCAGAAAAAGAAAGATTAGTAAGTTATAATGGGGAATTAAATATTTTAAATGAAAGTTTAAAAAATTTAGAGGACATTGTTCATAACATAAAAGTTGATAGAAATAATTATAAAGTTTCCATGGAAAAAATAAAGTATTTAGATAATAAACTTAAGTTTTTTGAAACTGTTAATTTACTTGCAGTTGAAGAGTTTAAAGAATTGGACAGAAAATATAAATTTATAAAAAATCAAAAGGATGATTTGGAAAATAGCAAGAATTCTTTGTTGGAAGTTATAGAAGACATTTCAGCTAATATAGAGAAAAGATTTTTTGATGCCTATGAAAATATTAATCAAAATTTCAACTTTATGTGTATGGAAACAATTGATAACTCAGAGGGTAATCTTACACTTGTTAATAAAGAAGATTATGAAAATTGTGGTGTGGAAATATATGTTAAGTTTAAAGATAAGAAGAGGCAATCCCTAACACTATTATCAGGTGGAGAAAAATCAATGGTAGCTATAGCCTTTATAATAGCTATATTTATGTATAAACCAAGTCCATTTACATTTCTTGATGAAATTGAAGCAGCTTTAGATGAAAAAAATACAAAAAAACTTATTAGCAAATTAAAAGAATTTACAGATAAGTCACAATTTATTTTAATAACTCATAATAAAGAGACGATGAGATCTTCAGATAGTTTATTTGGAGTTACAATGAATAAAAAGATAGGTATTTCTAAAATTGTACCAGTTAAATTATAATACAAAAAAATTAAAATAATTTTTTTTGCATTTTAACTAAATTAAAGGTAAAATGTAAAGATAGAAAGAAATTATTAAAAGAGGTAAGGATGAAGATATTGTCATATTTGTATTTTCTTATTACAAGTTTAAGAAATTTGTTGTATGATAGGAAAATTTTAAAAATAAATAAAATAGAGGACTTATTTGTTATATGTATAGGAAATATAACAGTTGGAGGAACAGGAAAGACTCCAGCAGTACAGTATTTTGCTAAAAAATTAGCAAATGAAGGGAAAAAAGTAGCAGTTATTTCAAGAGGCTATAGAGGAAAAAGAAAAGTAGATCCCCTAGTAGTTTCTGATGGGAAAGAAATATTTGTTACTTCCTTAGAAAGTGGAGATGAACCTTATATCCATGTATTAAACTTAAAAGTTCCAATAATAGTTGGTAGGGATAGATATAAAGCAGCTAAATTAGCTAAAGAAAAGTTTAATGTTGATACTATAATTTTAGATGATGGTTTTCAACATAGAAAATTTTTTAGAAATTGGGATATAGTTTTAATAGATGCAACTAATCCTTTTGGTTGGAATGCTCTTTTACCCAAGGGAACTTTAAGGGAGAAATTTGATTCAGCAGCTAAAAGAGCATCTGAATTTATAATAACTAAGTCTGATTTAATAGCAGAAAGAGATTTAAATAAATTAAAAAGATTTTTGAGAGGTAAGTATGGAAAGCCAGTTTCTGTGGCTAGGCATGGAATAAAATGTCTTTATGACATAGAAGGAAATATGAAACCATTGTTTTGGGTAAAAGATAAAAGAGTACTTTTATTTTCAGGTCTTGCAAATCCTTTGAATTTTGAGAAAACTGTAATTTCTCTAAACCCTAAATATATAGAAAGAATTGATTTTTTAGATCATCATTCCTTTAAGGATAGGGATATAGCTCTAATAAAAAAAAGAGCCAAGGATATAAATGCTAGTTATGTAATTACAACTGAAAAAGATATAGTTAAAATTCCAAAGGATATAGAATGGGAAAATCTATATGTTCTAAAAATAGAATTTGATTTTTTAGAGAATAATTCTTTGGAATGTTTTAAGGGAGGAACAAATGTTAGATTTCAAAAGTAAGAATGATTTTTTAAAAGAAAATGGGAGATTTTTTAGAGAAAATGCCTATTTTACTTTAAAAAAAAATGGTGAAATAACAAGAAAAGAATTCAACAATATAATACCAGCAGCAGTTTTTGTTGAAGATATTAAAAAATTTATAAATTATTCTATGAATTTTTATAAAGAGTCTGAGGATAAAGAAATAAGATCAATTTCAAGAATGACAAGTGAAAATGATGATAAAATTGATAAAAATATATTGAAATTAATTGCAAAGGGAAGTTACAAACATCTTTTACCCTATTGTAAAGAAATGTATTTTAGAGATGAAGAAAAATTTTTTAAGATATTATTTAATTATACTCTTATGGATAATATTGATTTTAATAAAGCAATACAAGTTTATTCAATGAGAGAATATTTTAAAAAATATGGTTATATTGATATAGTTATGGATTTGGTAATGTGCTATGTTAGTAAAATGAGAACTGATTTTCATGATTTTGAATATGCTAAGGATTCATCAGTATCTAAGGAAACTATAAAAGAAAAAATAATAAATAATAAAGAAAAATTTATGACAAAGGAAGGATTTAAAATAATTTCATATTTTAAAATTTTAAATTCCTTTGAGTATAAAGAAGAAAAAAAATATATTTCAATTCTAATGGAAAAAATGGATAAATTTGATATAAAAGATCAAGAAGTTATTGGTGAAATAGAAAAAGAAATTTTAAATAAATTATTTATATAATGGAGGAAATTCATGATAAATTATTTTAATAGTAAATTAATAACGATTATAAAAGGAAAACCTACGAAATTAGAAATTATTAATGAATTAGTTGAACTTATAAATAATAATACAAATTTAATAACTGATAAATCTGAATTTTTAAATAATTTATATGAAAGAGAAAAAATAGGAAGTACTTGTATAGGTATGGGAATAGCTATTCCCCATGCAAGGGGAAAAGGATTAAAAGATTTGATAATAGCAATAGGTCTTTTAGAAGAACCAAGAATTTATGATTCCTTGGATAATGAACCAATTAAAATAGTTGTTTTAGTTGGAGCTCCAAAGGAAAAAAGTTCAGAATATTTAATTTTACTTTCCCAATTAGCTAGAATTTTTAGAAGTAAAAATAATAGAGAGATGATAAAAAGTGCCAGAAATCAAAAAGAATTAATAGAATCTATTATGGAAATTGAAAATTAATGGAGAAAATTATGAAGATAGGTATCTATGGAGGAAGTTTTAATCCTCCACATTACGGACATGAGAATATATCAAAGTTAATTATAAAAAAATTAAATTTAGATAAGTTGATTATAATACCAGTAGGCACTGCTTGTCACGGTAAAACTAATCTTTTAGATGAAGAAGAAAGGTATAACCTATGCAAAATATCTTTTGAAAATATACCTAAGGTTGAAATTTCTAGGATTGAAATAGATTCAGATGAAGTGTCATATACCTATGATACATTAAAAAAAATAATTAAAAAATATGGAAAAGAGCATGAATATTTTGAGATTATTGGGGAAGATTCAGCAGCTTATTTTGATGAATGGAAAAATTATAAAGATATTTTAAATTTAGCTAAGGTTGTGGTTTTAAAAAGAAAAGGATATACCAGTGCTATTAAATCAAAAAATATCATAGAAATAGAAAATGATTATTATGATGTTTCTTCAAGTGAAATTAGAGAAAAACTACATAAAGGTGAAAACTGTAAAGATTCTTTAAAAAAAGAAGTTTTAGATTACATTAAAATAAAAAAATTATATTAAGTAAAAAATCCTTTAGCTAGCTATGCTAAAGGATTTTTTTATAATGAAAAATATTTTTTTAAATAATATGCAACTCCATCATTGATATTGGAAAGAGTCTGATTTTTAATAGAATCCTTAAGCTCAGAAGTACTATTTTCCATAATAACAGGATGTCCTACAGTTTGTAACATATCTAAGTCATTTCCCCCATCTCCAAAGGCCATAATATCACCTATTGAAATATTTAATTTCTTAGAAATAAATTTGATTCCATTTCCCTTTGTAGCTTTGATGCTAACAATATCTAAACAAGTTGGGTGAGATATAGTAATGTCTAAGAAATCTGAAAATAAATTGACCATTTCTTTTTTCAATGAAATTATAAATTCCTCATTTCCTTTAATTATAAGTTTTATCATCTTAGGGAAATATTTCATTTTTTCAAGTTCAACAACTTTATACTGAGTTTCTAAAGTTACAACTTTATTTTTATTGCAGTTATCAATAAATAATTCATCTTTATAAAATCCATTGAAGTTAATATTATTTTCTCTGAAATAGTCTATAAGTTTTTCAACATGTTTTTCTTCAATAGGGCTTTCATAAATTAAGTTTTCATTTTTATCGTAAATACTAGCTCCGTTATTACAAATAAAATAAGAGTTTATTCCTAAAAAATTTCTATATGGAATAATTGATTTAATTCCCCTTCCAGATGCAAAGGCAAAATCAATTCCTTTAAGATTTAGTTTATTTAGAATTTTTTTCGTTTCTTCTGAAATTACTCTTTGGTTATTTAAAAGAGTACCATCTAAATCACTTACTATGAGTTTCATAAAATCTCCTTTTTAATTAAACAGTTTTACAGTAAACATTAACTTCATTACCATCTATTAAAGTGAAAATAGCCCAAGTATAACCTATTTTTAATCCACTATCACCACAGTTTTGAAAATATGCAATAAATTCACTTTGCATAATTTTGTTAACTTGTTCCTCAGTAATAATAGTTCCATCTAATTTAAAAATATCTTCTAAAATCATAAATTCCTCCTCATTGTATATATATTATTATAAATTGTTTTTCCTTTATATACAATGTTTTTATAAAATTCTTTACAAAAAGTTTTAAACATAATATACTTAAACTATATTTAAAAGTGCAAATTGGGAGGAGATTAATATGATAAGTTTTAAAAATGATTATAGTGAGGGTGCTCATCCACAAATAATGGATGTATTGTTAAAAAGTAATTTAATTCAAACAGATGGTTATGGGGAAGACGAATATACATTTGAAGCATATAAAAATATGAAAAAAAATTAAAATGTGAAAATTATCATATTCGTTTTTTAGTTGGTGGAACACAAACTAACTTAACAGTAATATCTCATATATTAAGACCTTACCAAGCTGTAATTTCAGCAGAAACAGGTCATATAAATTCTCATGAAACAGGAGCTATTGAATCTACTGGGCATAAAGTAAGATTAATAGGAACAAAGGATGGAAAATTAAATCCACAATTAATAAAAAATGTATTATCTTGTCATACAGATGCTCACAATGTAGAACCAAAGATGGTATACATATCTAACCCAAATGAATTAGGAGTTCTTTATAAAAAAGAAGAATTAAAATCATTATTTAAATTTTGTAAAGAAAATGGATTATATTTATTTATTGATGGAGCAAGATTAGCATCAGCTTTAACATCTGAAGATAATGATATTTTATTTGAAGATTATAAAGATCTTTGTGATGTTTTATATGTGGGAGGAACAAAATGTGGAGCTTATTTTGGAGAAGCAGTTATATTTTTCAATGAAAAATTAACAGAGGGATTTCAATATAGTATTAAACAAAGAGGAGCTTTATTTGCCAAAGGAAGATTATTGGGAATTCAATTTAATGAATTATTCAAGGAAAATTTATATTGGGAAGTGGGAAAACATTCTAATTTAATGGCTAAAAAATTAAAAGAAAATTTTTTAAAAAATAAAATGGAATTATATGTAGATTCCTTTACCAATCAATTATTTGTGATTATTCCAAATAAAATATTAAAAGAAGTGGGAAAAAAATATAAATATGAAATTCAAGGGAAATATAATAATGATAGGTCGATTGTTCGTTTTGTAACATCTTGGGCAACAAAGGAAGAACATATAGAATTATTTATAGAGGATTTTAATAAAATTTGTAAATAAAAAAAAAGACTGAAAAGTCTTTTTTTTTATACTATTTTAGTTGTCCAATCTTCAACGTTCCAAATATCTGTGGCAATATCCATATAAAATTCAGGTTCATGGCTAACTAAAAGAATAGTTCCTTTGAATTCTTGTAAAGCTCTTTTTAGTTCATTTTTAGCATCAACATCAAGATGGTTAGTAGGTTCATCTAGAACTAAAAAATTAGATTCTCTTAACATTAGCTTACATAGACGAACCTTAGCATTTTCTCCCCCAGATAAGACTTGGATTTGGCTTGTAATATGATCCTTTGTCAGTCCACACTTTGCAAGGGCACCTCTTGCTTCATAGTTTGTCAAACTTGGAAATTCATTCCAAATAAAATCCAGTGCTGTTATTCCTTTAATATCTTCCTCTTGCTCAAAATATCCAGTTTCTAAAAATTGTCCATGTTCAACTTCTCCTGAAATAGGCTTGATTTTTCCTAGAAGTGTTTTTAAAAGAGTTGATTTTCCAAGACCGTTAACACCTTTAATAGCTATTTTTTGGTTACGTTCAATTGAAAAATTTAATATTTTAGTAAGGGGTTCATCATATCCAATTATTAAATCTTTAACAATAACAATTTCTCTACTTGGAGTTCTAGCTATTTTAAAATTAAAAGATGGTTTAATTTTCTCCTTGGAAATTTCAATAATATCCATTTTATCTAATTTTTTCTGTCTATCCTTAGCCATATTAGTAGTGGCTACTCTAGCTTTATTTCTCGAAATAAAATCCTTTAGATGTGCAATTTCTTTTTGTTGCTTTTTATAAGCTTGTTCTATTTGTCTTTTTTTCAATTCATGCATTTTTATAAATTCATAATAATCTCCAGTATAACGTGTAAGATTAGCATTTTCAACATGATAAATAACATTTGTAACTTCGTTTAAAAAAGGAATATCATGGGAAACTAAAATAAAAGCATTTTCATAATTTTTTAGAAAGTTTTTAAGCCAAAAAATATGATTTTCATCTAAAAAGTTAGTAGGCTCATCTAGTATTAATATCATAGGATTTTCAAGAAGTACCTTAGTAAGTAAAATTTTAGCTCTTTGTCCTCCAGAAAGTTCACTAACATCTTTATCAAGTCCAATTTCAATGAGTCCCAATCCTGCAGCGTATTCTTCTATTTTAGAGTCCAAAGAATAAAAATCAGAACTTTCTAGTATAGATTGGATTTCTCCCACTTCTTCCATTAGTCTATCCATTTCATCAGGATCACAACTTCCCATTTTATCATATAGTTCTAACATTTCTTTTTCTAATTCAAACATATAATTAAATGCAAAACGAAGAATATCACGAATAGTTTTTCCTTTTTCTAAAGTACTATATTGATCTAGATATCCAGTGGTTATATGGTTACACCATTCTATTTTTCCTTCATCAGGTACAAGAGAGCCAGTTATTATATTTAAAAATGTTGATTTACCCTCTCCATTAGCACCAACTAGACCAACATGTTCCCCTTTCAAAAGACGGAAAGAAGCATCTTCTAGTATAGTTCTAGAACCATATCCGTGTGTTACGTTTTTAACATCTAAAATACTCATAAATTTATTTTCTCCTTAAAATTGTTATAGTGTTAATAGTATAACAAAAAAATTAAAAAGAGTTAAATCTTTTTTAGAAATAACTCTTTTTATTTAAACTTAAATTTTAATTTGTCTATTTCCAACAATCAACATGTTCAGTTAAACCAATATTTTCAGCTTTAAATACTGGATCTTTACCTTGTGCTTTTTGAGATAAATAATCATCAAGACAAAGCTTAGCAATTTTTCCAAGTCTGATTATTGCGTAAATATTTATTATAGTCATAAGACCCATAAATAAATCAGCTAAATTCCAAACAAAACCAAGTTTAGCTATACTTCCAAAAGCTATCATTAGTAGACAAGAAAGTCTATATAAATTTAGATAAAATTTATTTTTTGAAAGGAACTGAATGTTAGCTTCTCCATAATAATAATTTCCAATAAGTGAACTAAAAGCAAATAAGAAAATACAAATTGCAATAAATACTGATCCAAAACTTCCAATTTGTGAAGTAAGAGCTTCTTGAGTAAGTTGAATTCCAGAAAGATCAGAATTTTTATATGTACCAGTAACTAGTATTAGGAAAGCAGTAGAAGAACAAACAATCATAGTATCTGTAAAAACAGATAAAGTTTGAACTAACCCTTGCTTAACAGGATGAGATACATGAGCTGTTGCTGCAGCGTTAGGAGCACTACCCATACCAGCTTCGTTAGAGAACAACCCTCTTTTAATTCCTTGCATCATAGCAATACCAATTGCTCCACCAGCAAATTGTTTTGGTCCAAAGGCATCAGATATTATAAGCATAAATATTCCAGGTATTTTTGTAATATTCATAGCTAAAATAACAAATACAACAGAAACATAAAGCACTGCCATAATAGGAACTATTTTAGACACAACTCCTGCAATTCTCTTAATTCCTCCAAATATTATTAATCCAGTCATTATAAATAGAATAATTGCAACATACCCTCTACTAAGTCCAAAGGCTCTATTAAAAGCAAATGAAATAGTATTTGATTGAACAGAATTGAAAACCAATCCATAAGTGATAGATATTAATATTGCAAAGGTAACTCCAAGCCATCTTAAATTAAGAGCCTTTTCAATATAATATGCAGGACCACCAACAAAATTATCTCCACGTTTTTCCTTGTAAAGTTGACCTAAAGTTGATTCAACAAAAGCTGAAGCTGCTCCTAATAAAGCTATAAGCCACATCCAGAAAACTGCTCCAGGACCACCAATTGCAACTGCTAGAGCAACTCCTGCTAAGTTACCAGTACCAACTCTAGAAGCAGTACTTATACAAAAAGCTTGGAATGATGAAACACCATTTTTAACTCCTCCAGTTCCTTCTTTTAAAAGAACAACCATTTCTTTTAACAATCTAAATTGTACGAATTTAGTTTGAAAAGAAAATAACAATCCAGCACCAATTAATAATATAATAAGAACGTAAGACCATAAAATATTATTAAGAAAATCTACTATTGATGAAATAAAAACCATATATCCTCCCTTAGATAAATAAAATATTTTAACAATTTAAAAATTATATCTTTAGATTATAGATTATTCAAATGATAAATGCAAGATTTTTTTTGAAAAATAATACTAAATTAATAAATGTGTATTGACTAAGAAAGCAAGTTGTGGTAAACTCTAGCCTATAAATACTTGTGTATACACAAGTATTTATGAAAAATTATTCTGGGGGATATTTATGAAAAAATTAAAAATGATTCATAAGATTTTTATTGGTTTGGTTTCAGGGATTTTAATAGGAGCGTTGTTATATCCATTTAAAGAAAACGTAATTGTAAGTAAATATGTTTTAGGATTTTTATTTCAGATACTAGGACAAGGTTTTTTAAGACTTATAAAAATGATAATAGTTCCATTGGTATTTGTATCTTTAGTAAATGGTACAGCTGCAATGAATGATGTGAAAAAATTGGGAAGTATAGGTGTTAAGGCTATTATATTTTTTATGAGTACAACGGCTATAGGGATAATTTGTGCAATATTTGGAGCGAATATATTTAATCCAGGAAAAGGAATTATGATAGAAAACTTGCAGCAAACAGAG
The DNA here is from genome assembly GCF_010367435.1 of Fusobacterium sp. IOR10. Lineage (NCBI taxonomy): Bacteria > Fusobacteriati > Fusobacteriota > Fusobacteriia > Fusobacteriales > Fusobacteriaceae > Fusobacterium > Fusobacterium sp. IOR10. The sequence continues at coordinate 9,987 of NZ_WJWY01000025.1, read as the reverse complement.
TTTGTAGCTAAAGAGGCAGGTTCTTTTGTGGATGTATTACTTAACATTATTCCTAAAAATCCATTTAAAGCTTTAGTGGAAGGGAATATGCTACAAGTTATTTTCTTTGCAATAATGATAGGTATTGTTCTTACTGTAATTGGTGAAAAAGGACAAAAAATTAAAAAAATATTTGAAGAGGCAAATGAATTAATGCTAAAAATGGTGGAAATAATAATGAAGTTAGCTCCATTTGGGATTTTTGGATTAATAGGTAAAACTTTTATTACTTTAGGATGGAGTGCAATGAAACCTTTAGGGGCATTTATAGGGGTAACTTATTTAATATTGATATTTCATGCCCTTGTAACATATCAAATATTACTTCGTTTAATTGCAAAGGAAAGTCCATTAAACTTTCTTAAAAATATTTTAGAATCAATAACTCTTGCTTTTTCAACAGCAAGTAGCGCAGCTTGTATACCTTTAAATATAAAATTGTTAAAAGAAAAATTTAATGTATCTGAAAAAGTATGCGCTTTTACAATTCCACTTGGAGCTACAATAAATATGGATGGAACTGCTATAATGCAAGGAGTTGCCACAGTATTTATAGCTCAATTATATAATGTAAGTTTAACTACAAATGATTATTTTATAGTTGTGCTAACAGCAGTTCTTGCCTCAATAGGAACAGCAGGAGTTCCAGGAGTAGGTACAATTATGTTGTCTATGGTTATAGTTCAAGTTGGATTACCTTTAGAAGGAATTGGTCTTATAATGGCAGTTGATAGAATAGTTGATATGGGAAGAACTACTGTTAATGTAACAGGAGATCTAGTTTGCTCTTTAATTGTAGATAGAGTTGAAAAGAGAAAGGAAAATAAAGTTAAAATATAAGTTGAAAAAGTATAGAAAATTGGTTATAATAACTTATATTAAAAATGATAGGAGATGAGGCTCTCCTAAAAAATTTAAGTTTATTAAAATTTAAATTTTAAAATGCTTAGAAAAGATGATGGCTTCTGTAGATATGATTTCATATTTACAGAAGCTTTTTTTTGAAAAAATTTAAGGAGGAAATATGTTATTTAGTTTTGCATTTTTTGTTTTAGTTGCTATGTTTTTAGCAAAGGTTTTTGAGAAGTTAAGATTACCTTCTCTTTTGGGAATGCTACTTACAGGAATTTTATTGGGAGGTTATTCTAAAAATTATTTTGTAGATACTTTAGGCTATAAATATTTAGAGAGTTTTTTTATATCTGATAAAATATTATTAATATCTTCAGATTTAAGACTTTGTGCATTAATTATTATTTTAATAAGAGCAGGGCTTAGTATAGATAAAAAAGTTCTTAATAGAATAGGAAAGGTTGCAATAAGAATGGCATCAATTCCATGTCTTATGGAAGGTTTTACTATAATGATAGTAACTCATTTATTACTAGGATATAGTTATTCAATATCAGGATGTTTGGGATTTATAATTGCAGCAGTTTCTCCAGCAGTAGTTGTTCCAGAAATGTTAGTATTAAAAGAGAAGGGTTATGGAAAGGAAAAAGATATTCCAACAATTATATTAGCAGGAGCTTCCATAGATGATGTTTTTGCAATAACATTATTTTCCTCTTTTTTAGCTATGGCTATGGGAAAAGGTGTAAATATATATTTAGAGGTTATTAAAATACCTGTAAGTATAGTTATAGGTATAATTTTAGGACTTTTAGCAGGAGAAATTTTAGTTAGAATATTTAAAGAATACCATACCCGTGATACTAGAAAAGCTATAATATTTATGATGGTAGCAGCAGTATTTCATCAGTTGGAAAATATAAATTTATTTCCTATAGCAAGTTTACTAGGAATAATGGCTATGGGTTTTATGATATTAGAAAGACATCCAGAATTAGCAAAAAGATTATCTATAAAATTTAATAAAATTTGGGTTTTTGCTGAGATCTTATTATTTGTATTAATTGGAGCAGCTGTAAATGTAGGAGTAGTATTTAATTCTGGATTTGTAGGAGTTATAATAATTTTAATTGGATTAATTGGAAGAATGTTAGGGGTAGGTATATCCTTAATGGGATCAAATTTAAATAAAAAAGAAAGAGTATTTTGTGGATTAGCCTATACTCCAAAGGCAACAGTTCAAGCAGCTATTGCAGGTATTCCTCTTATGATGGGAGTTCCCCATGGAGAAATACTTTTAGCAATAGGAGTTTTATCTATAATTATAACTGTGCCAATAGGAGTTTTTGGAATTAGAATAGGTAGAAAAAAGCTATTATAATTAAAAGAAAAGTTCAATTATCATTTTTATAGTAGTTATAGAAGCAATTATTAAAAAAATAGGTCTAATAAATTTAACTCCTCTTTTAATAGCAAATTTAGCTCCAAATTGTGCACCAACAAATGATACAAGGCTTAGGGGCACAGAATATAAGTAGGCTATTTTTCCAAGAAAGATAAAGACTAAAAGACTAGCAATATTAGCAATTAAATTTATTAATTTTGCATTACCAGAAGCTTGGATAAAATCAAATTTATATATTTTAATAAAAGCAAATATTAAAAACGATCCACCCCCTGGACCAAAAAATCCAATATAAAAACTAATAAAAAAAGCCCAAAGAGTTCCATTAAAGGTATTTTCTTTGTTAATGCCTTCGAAACTGCTAGATAAACCCATAGTTTTATTAGTAAAGGTATATACAGTAACACTTAAAAGAAGGACAATAACAATTGGAGCAAGAAATTTAGCGTTAATTAGGTTCAAAACATAAACTCCTAATGAAGCTCCAATAAGAGATGAAATAACTGGATATTTTAAAGCTTTGAAATTAACTTTACCAGAAGTAATATATTTAAGACTACTTCCAACAGTTGAGAACGTTCCAGACATTTTATTACACCCAAGGGCAATATGTATAGGTAATCCAGAAGAGATATAAGCTGGCACAGTTATAAGCCCGCCACCTCCAGCTATGGCATCAATAAAAGATCCTATAAAAAGAGCTATAGCTAAAAATAAAAAAGTGGTAATACTAAAATTTGTAAAAATATCATTGAACATGAGTTCCTCCTAAAGGAAATAAAATATTAGATTATATAGTTAATAGTATATCAAATAAATAAAAATAATCTAATAAAATTTTATTTTTTTTTTTAAATATAGTATACTATAACTTCAGATATAAAAATTAGGAGGAAAAAATGAAAAAAGTAACAATTTTTTTACTTAGTTTCATATTAATTTTTGTTCTTTTAGCTTATAAGACAGAGGCTATAGGTATAGGTTTTATGAAAAAGAAGGAAATTATAACTAAGGTAAAATATAAAGAAATTCAAGTTAACAAATTAGAGGACATATATGTTGATAGGAAGGAAGATTTTGTATTTAGTAAATTAAATATAGATCTTAGAAAATTATCCCCAGCAAAAAAAAAGGATGCTTTTATAAACTTAATGCTTCCTTCAATAAGAATTGTGCATAAGGAAATATTAAATAATAGGAGAATAGTTGAAAATTTAAAGGAAAAAAGAAAATATTCCATAGAAGAAGAAAAGTATTTAAAAGAAATTTTCAAAAAATATAAAGTTGAATTTAAAAATTTTGATGAATTAGAATCAAAAATGATAATATATCCAACTTCTTTAATATTAGCTCAAGGGGGACTAGAAAGTGCTTGGGGAACTTCAAGATTTTTTAGAGAAGGAAATAATGCCTTTGGTATTTGGTCTTCAAAAAAGAATGAAGAAAGAATAGCTGCTAAATCTTCAAGGAAAAATTTTACAGCTCATTTAAGAAGTTACAAAACTTTAAAGGAAACAGTGGAAGATATATGTATGTTAATGTCTAGAGCTGGTGCTTATAAGAAAGTAAGACAACATATAAATGAAGGCTCAGATGTTTATACAGTTGCAGAGATGTTAACTAAATATTCAGAAGAGGGGAGAGTCTACGTTAATAAAATAAAGAAAACATTAAAATATAATAAATTAGAAAAATATGACAAATAAAAAAGAAGGGATATTTTATCCCTTCTTTTTTATTTATATGTACTTATATTATTTAATAATTACATTATTTTTAAAATTAAGATTAGGATTTATTTTTATACCTAGAGAAGTGGCAACTTTTTTATTAATTATAATTTCAGTTCCTTTAGGAATTTCTATAGGTATTGAACTTGGTTTCTTTCCTTTTAAAACTTCTATTCCAATTTCTCCTGTTCTATAACCTAGTTTTTTATAGTCTAAAGTTTGAATTATTAATACTCCAGGTTTTTCTTTAGAATCCATACATCCAACAACAGGAATTTTTGCTTTATTAGCTTTTTCTAAAATATTATTTATAGAAAGAACTAACATATTATCTGTGGGAGTATATAATACATCAATTTCAGGAAGTAGAGTATCAATAGCAGGTGAAATCTCATCTATTTTAGTAAACCCTTTTTCTTTTAAAATAAATCCATTTTTTTCACAAATTTCTTTTAATTGATTTACTTGAGATTCTGAGTTTGCTTCACTAGTATTATAAGCAACACCAATAACTTTTAAGTTAGGAAGAATTTTTTTTGTAGCGTTAACAACTTCTTCCACATTAAGTCCATTAGTTGTACCAGTTATATTTTCTCCAGTAAGACCAGCTAATTTAAAATCTTGTACAGCAGTCATAATAAGAGGAATTTTTTTTGTAGCATTATACATAGTTTGTCCAGAAAGAGTAGTTACTGTGAAAATTAAATCTTTTTTATCTTGAACAAATGATGATGCAATAGCTTGTGCTGTTCCAAAATCTCCTTGGGCATTTTGAAACTCTAGATCAATTTCGTTAGCATCATAACCATTATCTATTAAAGCTTCTCTAATACCTTCAGTGGCATTATCTAAGAAAGGGTGTTCAACTAGTTGTGTTATTCCTATTTTTATTTTTTTATCTTTTTTTTCACTTCCACAGCTTGTAAGTAATAATAACCCTATAATCAATACAAATAATTTTTTCATGAAATATCATCTCCCTTGTGAATCTATTAAAGTCAAATAAAAAAAAGTAACAAAAAAAGGCAGTATATTAGACTGCCTTTGAAAATTCAAATAATTTAAAATTTTATTAAAATACTACATAATAAAAATAAAAATGTTATCAAATTTATTAGCATAAATATCTAATATTTGTTTAACGTTTATAAATTTTTTCATGCAGCTCCACCAATTTGTGTTTAAAGATGACATATTAGATAAATACATTTGATAACCTCCTTTTTTAATATTGACGTATTATAATATATAATTTTTCAATTGTCAAGATATTTAAAGAATTATATCTCCAACAGTGATATTTAAGTAATCAATTAAATCTTGTGGAGCTATTTCAACTTGAAGTCCTCTCATCCCACCACTTAAGACAATTTTTTCATGTTTCAAAGCACTTTCATGCATAAATGTAGTATGTTTTTTCTTTATACCAATGGGAGAACATCCTCCTCTAATATAACCAGTATAAGAAGTTAGATCTTTTAAATGTAACATTTCAACTTTTTTACATTTAGCTAATTTAGCAAGTTTTTTTAAATCAATTGAATCCCCACCAGGGATGCAGGCAATTATAAGTTCTTTTTTTTCATTGAGAAGGGATAAAGTTTTAAATATAATTTCCAAGTCAAGACCAGTTTCTAAGGCAACATGAATTGCCCCTAAATCATTTTCGTCCACCTTGTATTCTCTTAAATTGTAATTTATTTTATGTCTGTCTAACTCTCTAACAGCATTAGTTTTTTTCATTGGAAACCTCCTAAAATAAAAATATTCTAATTACTATTCTAACATATTTTTAAAAAAAATAAAAATTATGATATAATAAAAATAACTTAGAATTAAAAATATTAGGAGGAAAAATGATAAAGAGATATAATCAAGGAAAAAGATTAAGCGAGGCAGTTATATATAATGGAGTCGCGTATTTATGTGGACAATGTTGTCATGAGGAAAATGAAGGAAAAAAAGATGTAAAGACTCAAACAAAAGAGGCTTTGGAAAATATTGAAAGAGTTTTGAAAAGTATCGGTTCAGATAAAAGCAAAATCTTATCAGCTACAATTTACCTAAAAGATATAAGTTATTTTGATGAAATGAATGATATTTGGGATAATTGGGTATTAGAGGGATATGCACCAGCTAGAGCTTGTGTTGAAGCTGCTTTAGCAGAAAAGGAATTATTAATAGAAATAGTAGTAACAGCAGCAGTATAATTTTAATTCAGGAGGACGAGATTGGAAAAAGAAAGTGTTTTCATCAAAGGATTAAATAAATCATTTGATGGAGAATCAGTTTTAAAAAATATAAATTTAGAAATTAAAGGTGGAGAATTTTTTTCTATTTTAGGACCATCAGGTTGTGGGAAAACGACTTTACTTAGAATATTAGCAGGTTTTATTGAAGCAGATGAAGGGATTGTTTATTTGGGGAATAAACAAATATCAAACTTACCTTCTAATCTTAGACCAATAAATACAATATTTCAAAAATATGCATTATTTCCTCATTTATCAGTTTATGAAAATATAGCTTTTTCTCTAAGGTTGAAAAATAAATCTAACGATTTTATAGATAATGAAGTGAAAAAAATGCTTAAACTGATAGATTTAGAAATGTATGGAAATAAAAAACCAAGTTATTTAAGTGGTGGACAACAACAAAGAGTATCAATAGCAAGGGCTCTAATAAATAAACCTAAGGTTTTATTGCTTGATGAACCATTGTCAGCTTTAGATGCAAAATTGAGACAAACATTATTAATTGAATTAGATAATATTCATGAGGAAGTTGGAATCACTTTTATATTTATAACTCATGATCAACAAGAAGCTCTTTCTATATCAGATAGAATTGCAGTTATGAATAAGGGTGAAATTCTTCAAGTGGGAACCCCAGCAGAAGTATATGAATCTCCATCTGATGCATTTGTAGCATCTTTCATAGGAGAAAACAATTTTATAGATGGCAGAGTTATTGAAATTAATAGCGATATCCACGCAACTTTAGAAAGTGATAAATATGGGAAGATACTTTTTGAAATGGATAAAAAAGTAAAAGTGGGAGATATAGTTAAATTATCAATAAGACCAGAAAAAATAAAAGTTACAAAAAGTTTCCCTAAAAAAATAGATGAAAGATTTAATGTTTTAAAAGTTTATGTTGATGAAGTTATATATACAGGTTTTCAAAGTAAATATTTTTTATGGATAAATGGAGATGAAAAAATTTCTATGAAAGCTTTCAAACAGCATGCAGTTTATTATGAAGATGATGATACTAGTGTTAAATGGGATGAGAATGCATATATTTCATGGAACTCAGAAGATAGTTATTTAGTAGAAATTGTTGAGGACGAAGCCAATGAAAACAGATAAAAGAGGAGTGGCTTACACATGGCCAATAACACTGTGGTTAACTATTTTCTTTTTAATTCCAATGGGAATAGTATTAGTTTATTCTTTTTTAAAAAAAGGTCTTTATGGTGGAGTTGAATTTAAATTATCCTTTGATGCCTTTAATATTTTTTTAAATGCTATGTTTATTAAAATAGTACTGAAAACTATTTTAGTAAGCTTAGGTGTGACTTTTATAACTTTGATAATAGCTGTTCCAACTGCATATTTTATTGTTAGATCAAAATATAAAAAATTATATATATATCTTATTATAATTCCATTTTGGACTAATTTTTTAATAAGAATATATTCTTGGATGGCTATTTTAGGACATAATGGATTTGTTAATATATTTTTGAAAAAAATAGGTTTAATAGATACGTCAATACAATTTTTATATAATACAGGTGCTGTTGTTTTAATTTCTGTTTATACAAGTTTACCCTTTGCAATACTTCCACTGTATGCAGTAATAGAAAAATTTGATTTTGCGTTAATAGATGCAGCTAGAGATCTAGGAGCAACAAATGGACAAGCATTTTTTAGGATATTTTTGCCTAATATTAAACAAGGAATAGTTACAGCAGGTATATTTACATTTGTTCCAATGTTAGGATCATATGTTATTCCTAAACTTGTAGGTGGAGTGAATTCTATATTCATGGGAAATGTTATTGCTCGTCAACTAACAGAAACAAGAAATTGGCCCCTTGCAGCAACAATATCATCAGTATTAATATTATTAACTATGATTTTTGTTTTAGTAGGATCAATGGCTAAGAAAAGAGGTGATAATTATGAATAAAAGAAAAACATCTTTATTTTTCTTTGTTTTGTCAATGTTATTTTTTTATTTACCCCTTGTAGTTATAGTCATTTATTCTTTTAACAAAGGAAAGTCAATGGTTTGGCAAGGATTTTCATTGAAATGGTATAAAGAATTATTTTTATATTCAGATGAGCTTTGGAGAGCTTTTAGATATAGTATAGTAATTGCAATTATTTCAAGTACCATTTCCACAACTTTAGGGACCCTTGGAGCTATAGGGATTCATTGGTATAAATTTAAATATAAGAAATATTTAGAAGTTTTAGGATATCTTCCTTTAATTGTTCCAGATATAATAATGGGAGTTTCTCTTTTAATATTATTTGTAACAGTTAAATTAAATTTGGGACTTATGAGTATTATAATTGTTCATACTACATTTAATATCCCATTTGTACTTTTTATTGTTCTATCTAGATTGTCAGATTTAGATTACTCAATCGTTGAAGCATCTTATGATTTAGGAGCAACAGAAATTCAAACTTTAAAAAAAGTTATAATTCCAATGTTACTTCCTGCAATTGTTTCTGGTTTTTTAATTGCAATCACTCTTTCATTTGATGATTTTGTAGCAACATTTTTTGTTGCTGGCCCAGGAATAACAACTTTACCTTTAAGAATTTATTCTATGATAAGACTAGGAATATCTCCTGTTATAAATGCATTATCTGTTATATTTATTGCATTTGCAGTTGCTTTAACCCTGTCAACAACAAAGTTACAAAAATATTTTATAAAATAAATAAACTAAATATTGAAAAAGCAAGTCAAAAGAGAGTAAATATATTTGTTTGGAGGAAAAATTTATGAAAAAATATTTAAAAATGCTTCTTATATCAATGTCTTTATTTCTTTTAGGTGGATGCTCTTTTATGGGCGGGAATAAAGAAGAAAAAATGGCAAAGTATAACGATATTAGAGCCACTTTTGTAACAACTCAAGGAGAAATAAGTTTTTATTTATACCCAGAAGCAGCACCTATAACAGTTACAAATTTTGTTAATTTGGCATTAAGAGGATATTATGACAATACTATATTCCATAGAGCAGTTGAAAACTTCATAATCCAAGGTGGAGATCCCACTGGAACAGGAAAAGGTACACCAGGTTATCAAATTAAAGATGAATTTGTAGATTGGTTAGATTTTTATCAAACTGGAATGTTAGCTATGGCCAATGTTGGACCTAATACAGGTGGTAGTCAATTTTTCATAACTCTTTATCCAGCAGATTTTTTAAATCAAAAACATACAGTTTTTGGAGAAGTAATTTCAAAGATAGATGGAGAAAGAATTAAAAAATTAGAAAAGGGTGATGTTATTAAAACCATAAAAATAACAGGACACTCAGATTTACTTTTAGCAATGAATGCAGAAAAAGTAAAGGAATGGAATAAAAAAATAGACAAGAAATATCCAAAATTAAAAAAATATCCTGTAAAGCCAATTTCTGAATTTGGCCCAGAAGTAAAAGAATATAAAAGGGAGTTAGAAAAAATATATACTCCTAGAAATGAAAAGAAAGAGGATAAAGAATATATAGTTCCTAAACTTATTAGGGCAGTTGAAAAAAAATTACAAAATTAGTAAAATGCCTTGTTGATTAAATATATCGGTTCTTTGTCAACTGGTGTTGGTGGAGAAAAATAAAAAAATAAATAATGTTTTTGTTCCTTCAGCTTTATGCTGAAGGAATTTTTATTTTTGTTAAATTGCTATAAATTAAAATTCTATTTCTTAA
>NZ_WJWY01000024.1 GCF_010367435.1 Fusobacterium sp. IOR10 | reverse complement strand
TCACATCCTTTCTTTTGGTGTCGCAACTTAATTGTAACGGATTTTTTTATTTGTCTCAATTTTTTTTTGCAAAAAATAAAGGCATTAGTATTTTTACAAATACCAACACCAAATATTATAGACCCTTTATAAAAAATAAAGCAGAGATAGGATCTCTGCTCTAAAAGTAAAAATTATAATATTAATTCACTGAGTTTTTATTTAAGGTTAATTTTTATTTAGAGAAAACTTCTAGAGTAACTCTTCTATTTGCTTGTCTACCAGCTTTGGAAGAATTAGAAGAGATAGGTAAGTCTGATGCCATTCCCAATGAAGTTATTCTTTGTGAATCAACCCCTTGTTTTACTAAATAGTTTCTAACTGAATAAGCTCTTTGTTCGGATAAAGTTAAATTATAATTATAAGAGCCAGTATTATCTGTGTGTCCTGTTATTTTAATTCTTGAATTAGGATATTTGTTAAGAACAAAAGCTATTGAATTTAATTGTCTTGTAAATTCAGGTTTTATTTGAGCTCCACTTGTTGGGAAAGTTAATCCTCCAGGCAATGTTAATAGAATTGAACGCCCAGTGTTGACAATTCCCACTCCAGAGCTGTATAGAACGCTTCTAAACTCATTTTCTTGTTGTTGCATAGATGAACCTACAGCTGTCCCTAATAAGGCTCCTGCAGCTGCACCAATAAGAGTACCTTTTGTATCTTGTCCAATTATTTGTCCAGCTAAAGCACCAGCAACTGCACCGCCCATAGCTCCAGAATTTGTATATGAAGTGGAACCTTCAGGTCTAATAAAGTCATTAGTACATCCAGTTATTAAAACAGCTCCTAATAAAAAACCAATTGAAATTTTTTTGCTTTTCATAAAAACCTCCTTAAAAATAATATACTTTATTCTACCATAATATTAAAATAGTGTATATTTAAAAAAATAAATAAAAAATTGTTGACAAGAATAATAGAATATGGTATTATTATTCTTGTCTTAGGACGTCGGAATATAGCGCAGTCCGGTAGCGCACTTGCCTTGGGAGCAAGGGGCCGCAAGTTCGAATCTTGCTATTCCGACCAAATGCGGGAATAGCTCAGTTGGTAGAGCGTCAGCCTTCCAAGCTGAATGTCGCGAGTCCGAATCTCGTTTCCCGCTCCATTTTTTTTGTGTCTGTAGCTCAGCTGGATAGAGCAACGCCCTTCTAAGGCGTGGGTCAGGGGTTCGAATCCCTTCAGACACGCCATTTGGTGATCGTAGTTCAGTTGGTAGAGCGCCAGTTTGTGGTACTGGTTGTCGCGAGTTCAAGTCTCGTCGGTCACCCCAAAATATATGCGCCATTAGCTCAGTTGGTAGAGCACACGACTTTTAATCGTGTTGTCACAGGTTCAAATCCTGTATGGCGCACCATAAATATGCGAGGATGGCGGAATTGGCAGACGCGCTAGACTTAGGATCTAGTGTCTCCGACGTGAGGGTTCAAGTCCCTCTCTTCGCACCATTTAACTACTATTCATTGGTGGTTTTTTTTATTTTTTGTAAATTTTAATGATCAATTTTGTTGTAAAGCTTATTAAAATTTTCAGATTATAAAACAATTGAGTATATACTTTTTAATTTATTTAGTTAAGAGATAAGTAAACTATCCCCTTTATTTTATTATATAATTTAATTGTAAGGGGATTTTATTTATCTCTGTTTTTTTTGGAAAATAATAACATCAATACTATTTAGATCAATTATTTTCTAAATTTACACATATTTTTTTCTTATAAATATCCATATTAAAAAATTTTGATTTATAACTTTTAAATTTTTTAGTTTCTGGAATGAAAATATAACAATTTTTTGAAGCTATATTAGTTATAGAGAAATTTCCATCTATATCAGTTTGTGTTTTTTTTAGAAGAGATCCATTTTGAGAAAAAAGATAAATGGGTATATTTTTAATTGGAAAAACATCATTAATGATAGTTCCAAGAATAGAATAGTTTTGTTTACTTAGTATGAAAACATTTGAAGAACTAGATGACTTAAAATTTCGAATAGCAATTTTAGAACAATAATCAGGTTTGCTTATTTTTATAAGATTAATACCCTTTAAAGGGACCATTTGAAAATTACCAAAACTATCACTGGTAATAATTTGTGTTTTTTTTCTATTTGTAATTTCAATTTTACAGTTAGAAATTGGTTTGAAGTCCTCACTTAAAATTTTTCCTTTAATTTTTTTTATATCTTTTTCCAAAAATCTGATTTTGTATTCTTTAGATTTAAAAATAGGAATATTTTTTTTTATTAAATTATTATTAATATCAGAAAATACAAATGTATAATTTCCCTTTTCAATTTTTAAAGAAGCTGTGTTATTTTTAAATAGAATAGGTTCGATTTTTTCATCATAATAAATATAACCATTGGGAACATTAAAGTTAAAGGTGATATTTATTTTTTCAGAGAAAGAATTAATAGAAAAAGATAAGAATAAAAATGCATAAAATAAATAAAATTTAAAAATATTCATAATAAACTCCTATTAATAAAATAATGTATCTATAAATTAATTATAGCATTTTTTTTTATTGCAACCAATTTTATTTTAATGTTGAACATTTTATGTTATAATTATTGTAAAAAAGCAATGAATAGAAGGGAAGTTCTTAAATGGAGATATTTGATGAAAAAGAAAAAGTAAGGGTAAAACTCCAAAAATTACAAATAGAAAAAAATTATTATTTGGGAGAATTTAAAGAAAATATAATAATAGCGGCAAAAAAGAAAAGTTTAAATGGAAAAAGCAATCAAAAATTTCTAGATTTAATGAATAGAAAAGACGCAACTCTTTTAAAAATAAACAGGCAAGTAAATCTTAAAAATGTAAGAGAGTATATAAAGTATGCTGAAAAAATAGGATTAAGTTATAGATTAGTAGATGGAATTTCTTTTTCAGGGGATATTGGAATGGTTTTAGTTTCTAAAGAAGCTTTTGAAAATGAAAAAGAAGATATAATTTTAGAAAGTGAAGAAGAAAGATATATAGAAAAAGGTTTAAATCCCATATATGAAAAATATGAGGGAAAAAAAATATGTAAAAAACATTTCTATTTATTAAAAAATAAATTTTCAGAGAAAGTTGAAAAATTCTCTGAAATAAAATTTCTAGATAAATTGTTCGGTGTAAAATGTCCAATATGCAAGGAAGAAGGGGAGAAAGATAATGAGCGTTGAAGCTTTTAGAATAGTTGGTGGGAAGAAAATTGAAGGAACATTGAAAGTTGAAGGTTCAAAAAATGCATCATTACCTATATTTATAGCAACATTAATAGAAAAAGGGGTATATGTATTAAAAAATGTTCCAAGTCTTATGGATATAAGGACATTAATAAAACTCTTAGAAAGTTTAGGGTTAACAATAGAAAAATTAGATGAAAATTCTTATAAGATTATTAATGATGGAATAAAAAATATAGAAGCTTCCTATGAGCTAGTGAAAAAAATGAGAGCTTCTTTTTTGGTTATGGGGCCAATGTTGGCAAATGGTGGAAAAGCAAAGGTTTCCTTACCAGGAGGATGCGCAATAGGAGCTAGACCTGTAGATTTACATTTAAAAGGATTTGAGGCTTTAGGAGCAAAAATTTCAATAGATCATGGATATGTTCAAGGGGAAGTTGAAAAAGGGTATTTACAAGGAAGCAAAATAATACTAGATTTCCCAAGTGTTGGTGCTAGTGAAAATATAATTATAGCTGCAGTTAAAGCCAAAGGAAAAACAGTTATAGAAAATATAGCAAGAGAGCCTGAAATTACAGACCTATGCAATTTTTTAAATAAAATGGGGGCAAAAATATCAGGAATGGGAACTGGTAGATTAGAAATAGAAGGAGTTGAGAAACTAATTCCTTGTGAATATTCTATAATGCCAGATAGAATAGTTGCTGGAACATTTATAATTGCATCAATAATGTTTAATGGAACAATTAAAATTGATGGGGTAGAGCCAGAATGTTTAGAGAGTTTTTTAGTAAAACTTTCAGAAATGGGTCTACAATATGAATTTGATTCTAATGGACTATTTATTGTTAAATCAAAAATAGAAGATATGACAGGGACTAAAGTAACAACAATGCCTTATCCTGGATTTCCAACTGATTTACAATCGCCATTAATGACATTAATGTGTTTAGTTAATGGAACTAGTGAAATTAAAGAAACAATTTTTGAAAATAGATTTATGCATGTTCCTGAATTAAATAGGATGGGAGCAAACATTATTGTAGAAAAAAATATAGCAATAATAAAAGGTATAAAGGAATTTTCAGCGGCTAAAGTTATGGCTAGTGATTTAAGAGCTGGAGCAGCGTTAGTTCTAGCAGCACTAAAGTCAGATGGAGAAACAATTGTAAATAGAATATACCATATAGACAGAGGTTATGAATCTCTAGAGGTTAGATTAAGAGCTGTTGGTGGAAATATTTCAAGAATAAAAGAAGAAATATAAAGGGAGAAATATGGAAAAAATAATAGGGTTAAATCCAGTAATAGAAGTTTTAGAAAATAAAGAAAAGGATATAGAAAAAATAGAAATATTTCAAGGACTGAGAGAAGAAAAAGTGAGTCTTATAAAAAGAAAAGCATCTCAAAGAAATATCAGAGTACAATTCATAAAGAAAAAAGTAGATAATTCTCAAGGAGTTGTAGCTTATATTTCAGCCTATGATTACTATAAAGAAATAGGGGAATTTATAGAAAAAGTAGCTCCTAAGAAAAAAGATATTATATTGGTTTTAGATGGAGTTCAAGATCCTAGAAATTTTGGAGCAATTATAAGAAGTGCAGAAATTTTTGGTGTTTCAGGAATAGTTATTCCTGAAAGAAACTCAGTGAAAATTAATGAAACTGTTGTAAAAACGTCAACAGGAGCCATAGAATATGTTGATATTATAAAAGTTGTAAATATTTCACAAACATTAGATAAATTTAAAAAATTAGGTTACTGGGTATATGGAGCAGAAGGTAGTGGAGCAATTAATTATAATGAGGAGAAATATCCTGAAAAAACTATACTAATATTAGGTAGTGAAGGATTTGGTATAAGAAAAAAAGTTAAAGATAATTGTGATGTATTGATCAAAATACCAATGCATGGAAAAATAAATTCCCTAAACGTTTCTGTTGCAGGGGGAATATTGTTATCAGAAATAGCTAAATTTGTTTACTAAATATAATAGGGGGTATCATGGATTCATTTGAAATTGAAGCTTTGATAAAAGCTAAATCAGGAGATAATGAGAGTTTTGAAATATTATTAAAAAAATATGAAAAATATATCTATATGAATACAAAAAATTATTATTTAATAGATGGAGAAAGAGAAGATTTAATTCAAGAAGGCATGATAGGTTTATTAAAAGGAATTAAAAGTTTTGATTTTAATAGAGAGGTATCCTTTAAAACCTTTGTTATTATGTGTATGAGAAGACAAATAATATCAGCGTTAAAAAATTCTAATTCTAAAAAAAATCAAGTACTAAATGTTATATATACTAGTAGTGATGAAAATATAAAAGAAAAAATTTTTAAAGAGAAGGCCCCAAATGCAGAAGAAATTTTTATATATAAAGAGTTAATGCAAGAATTTAAAACTTATTCTGAAAAACATTTTAGTGATTTAGAGAAAAATGTATTGAAATACCTAATACAAGGTTATTCCTATGGGGAAATAGCAGAAATTTTAGATAAATCAAATAAAACAATAGATAACACATATCAAAGAATAAAATTAAAAGTAAAAAAATGGTTGAAAAGCTTGAAAAATATATAGGAGGAAGAAATGAAAGAATACAATTTTAGAGAAGTTGAAGAAAAATGGCAAGAAAAATGGAACAAAAATAATCTCTTTAAAACTGAAAATACAGTTGATAATAAAGAAAATTATTATGTTTTAGTTATGCTGCCTTATCCTTCTGGAAAATTACATGTTGGACATGCAAGAAATTATACAATAGGAGATGTAATTTCAAGATATAAAAGAATGAAAGGCTATAACGTTCTCCAACCTATGGGATGGGATTCTTTTGGACTTCCAGCTGAAAATGCAGCTATTCAAAATGGAGTTCATCCAGATCTTTGGACAAAGTCAAATATAAAAAATATGAAAAGACAGTTGAAATTAATGGGCTTATCATATGATTGGGATAGAGAAATAGCTAGTTACACTCCAGAATATTATAAATGGAATCAATGGATGTTTAAAAAGTTTTATGAAAAAGGATTGATTTATAAAAAGAAATCTACAGTTAACTGGTGTCCAGATTGCCAAACAGTTCTAGCTAATGAGCAAGTTGAAGATGGAAAATGTTGGAGACACTCAAAAACTCAAGTAATTCAAAAAGATTTAGAACAATGGTTCTTTAAAATAACAGATTATGCAGATGAATTATTAGAAGGACATAAGGAACTTAAAGGGGGATGGCCTGATAAAGTTCTTGCAATGCAAAAAAACTGGATTGGAAAATCTTATGGAACAGAAATAGTTTTTACTGTTGAAGAAACTGGAGAAAAATTGCCAATGTTCACAACAAGAATAGATACTATTTATGGTGTAACTTATGCAGTTGTAGCTCCAGAACATCCTATTGTTGGGAAAGTAATTGCTGAAAATGATAGCTTAAAAGAAAAAATAGAAGCTATGAAAAATACAGATATTATAGAAAGAACTGCAGAAGGTAAAGAAAAAAATGGAATAGATACAGGATGGCATGTTATAAATCCTGTGAATGGAGAAAAAGTTCCTTTGTGGATAGCTGATTATGTTTTAATGAATTATGGAACAGGTGCGGTTATGGCAGTTCCTGCTCACGATGAAAGAGATTTCGCCTTTGCTAAAAAATATAACTTACCAATGAAAGTTGTTATAAATCCAAAAGGACAAAAAGAAATTATAAATGTAAATGATATGGAAGAAGCATTTACGGATATTGGAGAATTAGTTAACTCAGGTAAATTTGATGGAACAAACTCAAAGAAAGCTATAGGATTAATGGCTGATTATGTTGAAGAAAATAACTGGGGAGAAAAGACAGTAAAATATAGATTAAAGGATTGGGGAATCTCTAGACAAAGATATTGGGGAACTCCTATACCGGCCCTATATTGTGAAAAATGTGGAACTGTTATGGAGAAAGATGAAAATTTACCAGTAAACTTACCAAAGGATGTTAAATTTACTGGAAATGGTAATCCTATAGAAACTTCTGAAGAGTACAAGAATGCTGTATGTCCAATTTGTGGTGGTCCAGCAAGAAGAGAAACAGATACAATGGATACTTTTTTTGATTCTTCATGGTATTTTTTAAGATATTGTGATCCTAAGAATGAAAAAGCTCCTTTTGATAAAGAAATAGTGGATAAATGGTTCCCTGTTAATCAATATATTGGTGGAGTAGAACATGCAGTAATGCATTTATTATATGCTAGATTTTTCCATAAAGCCCTAAGAGATATAAATTTGGTTTCTTCAAATGAACCATTTAAAAGACTTTTGACTCAAGGAATGGTTCTTTCTAACTCTTATTTTTCAGAAAAAGAAAATAAATTTTTATTTTTAAATGAAGTTGAAACAAAGGGAGCAAAAGCATATTCTATAAAAACTGGTGAGGAATTATCTGTTAAAATGGAAAAAATGTCAAAATCTAAAAATAACGGAGTTGACCCAGAGGAAATAATATTAAATTATGGTGCAGATGCAGTAAGATTATTTATTATGTTTGCAGCTCCTCCTGAGAGAGAATTAGAATGGAATGAAAATGGACTTTCTGGAGCAGTAAGATTTTTAAATAGAGTATGGAGAATAGTAATTGAAAACAAAGATTATATTTCAGAAGAACAAATAGATTACACAAAAGTTTCAAAAGAGGATAAATCTTTAGTTAGAAAACTTCACCAAACTATAAAAAGAATAACTGATTCAATAGAAGATAACTATCACTTTAATACAGCTATTGCAGGAACTATGGAATTAGTTAACGAAATTTATTCATATAGAGCAAATGTACTTGGAACAGAGAAAGAAACATCAGAATCTAAAAAAATATTTGGGGAAACAATTAGAGATATAATTATAATGCTTTCTCCATTCACACCTCATTTTGCAGAAGAGTTATGGGAAGAATTAAATAAAGATAAAGATTTATTTAATGTTTCTTGGCCAAAGTATAATGAAAAATTAACTATTTCTGACGAAGTTACTATGGCTATTCAAGTAAATGGAAAAATGAGAGGATCAATAACAATTGATTCTAATTTAAGTAAAGAGGAAATAGAAAAAAGAGCATTTGAAGTGGAAAATGTAATAAAACACACTGAAGGGAAAAACATTGTGAAAGTTATTGTTGTCCCTAAAAAAATAGTAAATATAGTAGTTAAATAGAAAAAATGTATATTTTTTTCAAATGAAATAGTATAATAATAACGTTAAAAAATATTTAGGAGATGATGAAATGAACATTATGTTATTTGGAGCTCCCGGAGCAGGAAAAGGGACACAAGCAAAGTATATTATAGAAAAATACGGGATTCCACAAATATCAACAGGTGATATGTTAAGAGCAGCAGTTGCTGCAGGTACACCAATGGGACTTGAGGCTAAGGCTTGTATGGAATCAGGGAAATTAGTTTCAGATGAAATTATAGTTGGAATAATTAAAGATAGACTATCAATGGAAGATTGCAAAAAAGGATTTATATTAGATGGATTCCCAAGAACTTTAGCTCAAGCTGAATCTTTAGAAAAATTAATGAATGAAATGAATATTTCTTTAGATAAAGTTATTTCACTAAATGTTCCAGATGAATTAATAGTAGGTAGAGTTGTAGGAAGAAGAGTTTGTAAATCATGTGGAGGATCTTTTCATGTTGAATTTAACCCCCCTAAAAAAGCTGGAATTTGCGATTTTTGTGGAGAAGCACTTGTTCAAAGAAAAGATGATAATGCAGAAACAGTAGAAAATAGATTAGCAGAATATCATTCTCAAACAGCTCCTTTATTTGATTTTTATAAAGAAAGAGGAGCTATGGAAGAAATTGATGGTACAATGGATATAAAAGAAATAACAAAGAGAATATTTGAAATTTTAGGATAATTATTAAAGAAAGGACTTAAAATGGCAATTGTTATAAAAACAATGGAAGAAATCAATAAAATAAAAGAAGCAAATCAAATAATAGCTAGACTTTATGAAAATATATTGCCTAAGAATATAAAACCAGGAGTCTCAACAAAGGAATTAAATAAAATAATAGAAGACTATATAATATCTCAAGGGGCTATTCCAGGAACTATAGGAGTTCCTGGAATATACGAACCTTTCCCAGCTGGGGCTTGTATATCAGTAAATGAAGGGGTTGTACATGGGATTCCTAGTGAAAATATTATTTTAAAAGATGGAGATATAGTAAGCATAGACACTGTAACAATATTAGATGGATATTATGGGGACGCTGCAATAACTTATCCTGTTGGAGAAATTGATGATAAATCAAAAAAATTATTAGAGGTAACAAAAAAATCAAGAGAAATAGGTATAGAAGCAGCAATAGTTGGAAATAGATTAGGAGATATTGGTCACGCCATTCAAAAATATGTTGAGTCAGAAGGATTTTCAGTAGTTAGAGATTATGCAGGTCATGGTGTTGGGAAAGCAATGCATGAAGATCCTTGTATACCAAACTATGGTAGAAAAGGAAGAGGCTTAAAAATAGAAAATGGAATGGTTTTAGCCATAGAACCTATGGTTAATGAAGGTAGTTATAAAATAAATATGTTAGATGATGGATGGACAGTAGTTACAAAAGATGGAAAGAGATCGGCTCATTTTGAGCATTCCATAGCAATAGTTAATGGAAAACCGTTGGTGTTAAGTAAATTAGACTAAAAAAAAGATAGAATTATATAGACTTTTTTTAATGTATATGTTATGATAATATGAATTTCTGTTCGATAGGAGGAAATATGTCAAAGAAAGATGTTATCGAATTAGAAGGAACTATTTTAGAAACCCTTCCAAATGCGATGTTTCAAGTTAAGTTAGAAAATGGACACACAATACTAGGTCACATATCTGGAAAAATGAGAATGAATTACATCAAAATTTTACCAGGAGATACAGTAACTGTTCAAATTTCGCCTTATGATTTATCAAGAGGAAGAATAGTTTATAGAAAAAAATAGTTTTTTTTATCACGAAAAAGGAGGTAGAGATGAAAGTAAGAACATCAATTAAACCTATTTGTGACAAATGCAAAGTAATCAAGAGACATGGTAAAATAAGAGTTATATGTGAAAACCCTAAGCATAAACAAGTTCAAGGATAGTTTTCTTTTTGAATTTTACTTAGTTAAAGTTATTTTGCTAAGAGGAACAAATGTAGTACTGACAATGGAAGTACTGTAAAGACATGTTAAGCTGTAGAGCTTGTTCTTATATACATAAGGCATGTCGAAGAAAGTGTTAGCTAACCACAGATGTTAGCAATATATAAATTTTTGTGAATAGGAGGAACCAAATTGGCTAGAATAGCAGGAGTAGATATCCCTAGAAATAAGAGAGTTGAAATATCATTAACTTATATTTATGGGATTGGAAGAAAAACTTCTCAAAATGTTTTAACTCAAGCAGGCGTTGATTTTGACACAAGAGTAAAAGATTTAACTGAAGAAGAATTAAATAAGATTAGAGGAATCATCGATGGCCTAAGAGTTGAAGGAGATTTAAGAAAAGAAGTTAGATTAGCAGTTAAGAGACTTTTAGACATTAGATGTTACAGAGGATTAAGACATAAAATGCATTTACCAGTAAGAGGACAAAAATCAAAAACTAATGCAAGAACAGTAAAAGGTCCTAAGAAAATGGTAAAAAGATAGGTTGTTTAAACAATTTATCGAAAATTAGAATTGGAAAGTAAGGAGGGAGCTAAATTGGCTAAAAAAGTAGCTAAAGTTAAAAAGAAATTAAAAAGTATTCCTAGCGGAATAGCTCATATACATTCAACATTCAATAATACAATTATCGCTATTACTGACCTAGAAGGAAGAGTAGTTAGTTGGAAATCAGGTGGAACTTCAGGGTTCAAAGGAACTAAGAAGGGAACTCCATTTGCAGCTCAAATGGCAGCTGAACAAGCAGCTCAAGCAGCAATTGAAAATGGAATGAAAAAAGTTGAAGTTAAGGCAAAAGGACCTGGATCAGGAAGAGAAGCTTGTGTAAGATCTTTACAAGCAGCTGGATTAGAAGTTACTAAAATTACAGATGTAACACCAGTTCCACATAATGGATGCAGACCACCAAAAAGAAGAAGAATGTAACCTAGTCATATTTAAATGACAATTTAAACAAAGGAGGAATGTTTGAGATATGGCAAGAAATAGACAGCCTATATTAAAAAAATGTAGAGCACTTGGGATTGAACCTATAGTTTTAGGAGTTAATAAAACTTCAAAAAGAGGATTCAGACCAAACGCAAATAGAAAACCTACAGAATACGCAATACAATTAAGAGAAAAACAAAAAGCAAGATTTATATATAATGTAATGGAAAAACAATTTAGAAAACTTTATGAAGAAGCAACAAGAAAAGAAGGGGTAACTGGTTTAATATTAATAGAATACCTTGAAAGAAAATTAGAAAATGTTGTTTACAGATTAGGTTTTGCAAAAACTAGAAGACAAGCTAGACAAATTGTTTCTCATGGACATATTGCAGTTAACGGAAGAAAAGTAAATATAGCATCTTACAGAGTTAAAGTTGGGGATGTTGTTTCTGTAATAGAGAATTCTAAAAACTTAGATCTAGTAAAAGAAGCTGTTGAAGCAGGAGCTGTTCCAGCTTGGTTAGAGCTTGATAAAGCTGCATTTGCAGGGAAAGTTATTCAAGTTCCAACTAAAGAAGATTTAGATTTTGATATTAATGAATCTCTAATAGTTGAATTATATTCAAGATAATAAGCCTTTTAATAGGAGTTGATCAAATGTTAAAAATTGAAAAACATGCTAGAGGTATACAAATAAAAGAAGTTAAAGAGGATGAGTTTAAAGGACAATATATTATCGAGCCTTTATATAGAGGGTATGGAAATACAATTGGTAATGCTTTAAGAAGAGTTCTTCTTTCTTCTATACCTGGTGCTGCTATAAAAGGTGTAAGAATTGATGGAGTTTTAAGCGAATTTTCAGTTATTGAGGGAGTGAAGGAACCTGTTTCTGACATTATTCTTAATATTAAAGAAATAGT
Source organism: Fusobacterium sp. IOR10 (assembly GCF_010367435.1). Taxonomy (NCBI): domain Bacteria; kingdom Fusobacteriati; phylum Fusobacteriota; class Fusobacteriia; order Fusobacteriales; family Fusobacteriaceae; genus Fusobacterium; species Fusobacterium sp. IOR10. The sequence continues at coordinate 21,260 of NZ_WJWY01000024.1, read as the reverse complement.
AGTAAAAACTGAATCAGTTGGAGAGAGAAAAATGACTCTATCTGTTAAAGGCCCTAAAATAGTTACCGCTGCTGATATAATACCAGATATCGGTCTAGAAATAGTAAACCCTGAACAAGTTATTTGTACAATAACAACTGAAAGAGAAATAGATATGGAATTTTTAGTTGATGTTGGAGAAGGATTTGTTGTTTCAGAAGAAATAGATAGAAAAAATTGGGCTGTAGATTGTATAGCTATAGATGCTATATATACTCCAATCAGAAAAGTTTCGTATGCAATAGAAGCTACAATGGTTGGTAGAGTAACAGATTTTGATAAACTAATTCTTAATATAGAAACTGATGGAAGTGTTTCTATAAGAGATGCAGTCTCTTATTCAGTAGAACTTTTAAAACTATATTTAAATCCATTTTTAGATTTAGGAAATAGATTAGAATATTTAAGAGAAGATATAGAAGAAGAAGAAGAAGAAGAGGAAAATTCAGAAAAAGATAATAATATGCTTGATACAAAAATAGAAGAACTTGATTTAACAGTTAGATCTTTTAATTGTTTGAAAAAAGCAGGGATAGAAGAAGTTGGGCAATTAGCTAAGCTAAGTATGGCAGACCTTCTAAAAATAAAAAATCTTGGAAGAAAATCTCTTGATGAAATTCTTGAAAAAATGAAAGAATTAGGATTTGACCTTAATCAGAATGAGTATTCTGAATAATATTATAAGGAGGAAGCTAACTAATGAATCATAACAAATCATATAGAAAGTTAGGTAGAAGAGCAGATCACAGAAAAGCTATGCTTAAAAATTTAACTATCTCATTAGTAAGAGAAGAAAGAATAGAAACTACAGTTACTAGAGCTAAAGAACTTAGAAAATTCTTAGATAGAATGGTTACTTTAGGTAAAAAAGGAACTTTAGCTGACAGAAGAAGAGCTTTTGCATTCTTGAGAGATGAAGAAGCAGTAGCAAAATTATTCAATGATTTAGCACCAAAGTATGCAGAAAGAAATGGTGGATATACTAGAATAATTAAAACTTCTGTAAGAAGAGGAGACTCTGCAGAATTAGCTATTATAGCTTTAGTTTAAAATATAAAGATAAAAAGGGACTTTTAAAGGTTCCTTTTTTTTTATTATAGAAATTCAAAAAAACTTGAAAGAATATGATAATTGTAGTAAAATCAATTGATTGGTTTTGTTTTTAGAGGTATAAGATGATTATAGAAATAATAATATTTTAAGGGGTGAATTTAATGAAAAATTTAGAGCAAGAGTATAAAAAGAAATTAGTTTCAGCTGAGGAAGCAGCCGCTACAATACAATCAGGTTCCTATGTGGATTATGGTTGGTGTACTTGTACTACTGTAGCAGTGGATAAAGCCTTAGCTAAAAGAATGCCACAATTAAAAGATGTAGTTTTAAGAGGTGGAATTTTATTAAAAGAACCAGAAATATTTAAGATTGATAAACCAGAAGACCATTTCACATGGAATTCATGGCATACTACAGGAATCGAAAGAGCAGCTATAAAAAAAGGGTTTGGATTCCACGGTCCTATAAGATATTCTGAACTTCCTAGATATTATAGAGATGGAGGAGCAAAAGTTGATATTGCAGTTTTCCAAGCAGCACCAATGGATGAATTTGGTAATTTCAATTTTGGGTTAAGTCCTTCTCATATGAGAGCAGTTTGTGAAAGTGCAAAAAAAATAATTGTAGAAGTAAATGAAAAAGTGCCAGTATGTTTTGGTGGATTTGAAAATAGTATAAATATAGCAGATGTGGATATGATTGTTGAAAGTGAAAATAATGATATTCCTATTTTACCAGCTCCAACACCAACAGAAGTTGATAATAAAGTGGCAGAGCAAATAGTTGAAGAATTATTTGATGGATGTTGTATTCAACTGGGAATAGGGGCAATGCCAACTGCTGTAGGTAGTTTGATAGCTAAATCTAACTTGAAAGATTTAAGTGTACATTCTGAAATGTATGTTGATGCTTTTGTTGAAATGTCAAAAGCTGGAAAAGTAACAGGTACTAATAAATCTTCAAATAGATTTAGACAAGTATTTACTTTTGCTGCAGGTGGAAAAGAAATGTATGATTTTTTAAATAAAAATCCTGAGGTAATGGCAGCACCAGTTGACTATGTTAATGATGTAAGAGTAATCTCTAATATAGACAACTTTATTTCAATAAATAATGCTGTAGACATAGATCTATTTGGACAAGTAAATTCTGAAAGTGCAGGAACTAAGCATATAAGTGGTGCAGGTGGTCAACTTGACTTTGTATTAGGTTCATATTTATCAAAGGGTGGAAAAAGTATAATTTGTTTATCTTCAACATTCAAAGATAAAGCAGGAAACTTATGTTCAAGAATTAAACCTCTTTTAGATAAAGGTTCCATTGTAACTGATACAAGGGACAACGTACAATTTATAGTTACTGAGTATGGAAAAGTAAATTTAAAAGGAAAAACAACTTGGGAAAGAGCAGAGGCATTAATTGGAATAGCTCATCCTCAATTTAGAGAAGAACTAATAGAAGCAGCTAAAAAAATGAAAATTTGGAGAAAAAAATAGTACTTAAAATATAAAAAAAATACCAGTTTTCTAGAGCACCTAAAATCTAATTTATCTAAGATTTTAGGTGCATTTTTTATAGCTAAATTAACTAAGAAATAAAAATAAGAATATGGTATAATTTTTTTGAGGTGATTTATTGAAAGTAAATATAAATAATATAACAGTATTTTTTGAAAAAGATCAAGAAGAAGAAATAAAAAAAGAGTTAATAAAAAGTGGAATAGGAAAAAATAACATAAAAAGTTATAAAATAATTAAAAAATCAATTGATGCAAGAAAAAAAAGCAATATAAAATTTGTCTATAATATACAAGTTGAATTAATAAATGAGATAGATTTAAAAAAATTAAAAAATGCTTCTATTGTGAAAGATAAGAAGATTGAAAGAAAAGTAGCTATTAATAAGGATACAAAAATCTTAATTATAGGTGCAGGGCCTTCTGGGTTATTTGCAGCATTAAGATTAGCAGAACACGGTTATAAGCCTATTATAATAGATAGAGGAGAAGATATAGATAATAGGGATAAAACAATAAATAAATTTATAAGCGAAGGAAAATTAGACAAAAATTCTAACATTCAGTTTGGAGAAGGTGGAGCAGGAACATATTCAGACGGAAAACTTAACACTAGAATTAAAAGTCCATATATTGATAAAGTTTTTTTAGAATTTATAGAATGTGGAGCAGATAGTAAAATTTTTTGGGAAAACAAACCTCATATTGGAACTGATAGATTAAAAGTTATCATTAAAAATCTTCGAGAAAAAATAATTTCATTAGGGGGAGTTTTTTATTTTAGAAACGAATTAACAGATATTGTAATTACAGATGGAAAAGTTAGAAAAGCAATAATAAAAAATGATAAAAATGAAATAGAAACCTTAGAAATAGATAGTATTATTTTAGGAATAGGGCATTCTTCTAGAGATACATATAGGATGCTAAATAAACATAAAGTAGCAATGGAAAATAAAGCTTTTGCTATTGGAGCTAGAATAGAACATTTAAGAAAAGATATTGATAAAATGCAATTTGGTAAATTTGCAGGAGATCAGAGACTAGGTGCAGCAACTTATAATTTCACATATAATAATAAAGAAGAAAACAGGGGAACTTTTTCTTTTTGCATGTGTCCAGGTGGGGTAATAGTAAATGCAGCCTCTAATCCTAATGGAACTTTAGTTAACGGGATGAGCTACTCTCAAAGAGATGGGAAATTTTCAAATTCAGCTCTTGTAGTGGGAATAAAGGAAGATGAATTTGGAACAGAGTTATTTTCAGGAATGAAATTTCAAGAAGAGCTAGAGGAAAAAACCTATAAATTAGTTGAAAACTACGGGGCATTGTATCAAAGTGTTCCTGATTTTCTAGAAGGAAAGATAACAAAATCTCAAATAGAAACAAGTTATAAAATGAAAAAAGTTTCTTATGATTTAAATAAATTATTTCCAGAAGTAATTACAAGAAATATGAAAAAAGCCTTATTACACTGGGGAAAACAAAGTAAAATTTTCATATCAAAAGGAGCCAATTTAATAGCTCCTGAAACAAGGACATCATCTCCAGTTAGAATTTTAAGGAATGAAAAAGGGGAATCAATTAATATAAAAGGATTATATCCAATAGGAGAAGGTGCAGGATACGCTGGAGGAATAATGAGTGCAGCTGTTGATGGAATAAGAATAGTAGAGTTATCTTTTTTAAAAGAAGTATAAAAAGGAGGTCAAAGAATGGAGACCACTCCAAATTCAAATAGATTTAAAATAACAATAATAGGATCTACAAATGCTGGGAAATCTTCACTTCTAAATGCAATTACAGATCAAGAAATATCAATAGTTTCAGATGTAAAAGGAACAACTACAGACTCTGTAAAAAAAGCTATGGAATTTTTACCTTTTGGCCCTGTATTATTTATAGATACAGCTGGTTTTAATGATGATTCTAAATTAGGGACTTTAAGAACAGAAAAAACGATAAAAGAAATCAGAAGTTCAGATTTCGTTATTTACGTTATTGATGGAAGGAATTTTAATTTAAAATTATACAATGAAAATATTTTAATTTTAAAGAAATACTCAATTCCATATATAAATGTTGTAACAAGAGAAGAAAAGTTAAATTTAATACAAAAGAAAGAAATAAAAAAATTAATTAAAAATTGTTTCTTTGTAAATACAAATGATAGAAGTTCTATTTTAAATTTTAAAGAAATATTGTTGGAAAATTTAAATGTATTAGAATCAGAACCAGGATTATTAGATGGAATATCAAGTTATGGAGATACTATAGTTATGGTCATTCCAATAGATTCAGAAGCTCCAAAGGGAAGGTTAATTCTTCCTCAAGTTCAATTATTGAGAGCAGCTTTAGATAAGGGAGTTAAAAGTATAGTCTGTAGAGATACAGAATTAGAAGAGATACTAAATGAAAAGAAAAGAACTGATATTTCTTTGATAATAACTGATTCTCAAATATTTAAAAAAGTTGATAAAATGGTCAATGATAAATTTCCTTTAACTAGTTTTTCTATAATTTTCGCTAGGCAAAAGGGAGATTTAAAAAAATTAATTTCAGGAATAGAAAAAATTAATAGTTTGAAAGATGGAGCTCAAATTTTAATATCTGAAAATTGCACGCATAATACTTCCCACGAAGATATAGGAAGAGTAAAAATTCCTAAATTATTAGAAAGAAAAACAGGGAAAAAATTTCGTTTTAGTTTTTCAGCTGGGAAAGATTTCCCGAAAGATCTAAAAAAGTATGATTTAGTAATTCATTGTGGAGCTTGCATGATTACAAAAAAAAATATGGAGATTAGAATTAACGAGTGTGAAGAAGAAAATGTTGAAATTACAAATTATGGATTAATTTTAGCATATTTATCAGGGATTTTAGAAAAATCAATAAACTCAATTTTAGAATACAAACAATAAATTTATGGAGATGATCAAAAATGTGTAAGGAAATTCAAACTGTAAATGTTTTTTATTTTAGTCCTACCCAAACAACAAAAACTGTTGTTCAAAATATTGCCCTTGGAACAAATTTGAAAATAAATGATAAGGATTTAACCTTTGTGGAAAAAGATGTAAAGGACTATAAATTCTCTGAAAAGGATTTAGTTATAGTGGGAGTACCTGTTTATGCTGGAAGAACTCCAAAAGTTGTTAGAAAGGCTTTAAGTAAAATAAAAGGAAATAAAACTCCAATTGTTTTAGTAGCAGTATACGGCAATAGACATTATGATGATACATTAATAGAAATGAAAGACATTTTTGTGGAAAATGGATTTAAAGTTGTTGGAGCAGGAGCATTTTTAGGAGAACATTCTTACACTGATAAAGTAGCTACAGGGCGTCCAAATAAGGAAGACACAGAAAAAGCCTTTAATTTTGGGAAACAAATTGTTGAAAAAATAAAAAAAGCTAAAACAATTGAAAACATAGAAGTTCCAGGAAATAGACCTTATAAAAAAGATGGAGAAAAAAAGAATATTGCTCCTTTACCAAATGAAAATTGTAAAGGATGTAATGTTTGCTCTGAGGTTTGCCCCACTGGAGCCATTTCCAAAGAAAATACAGGAATAGTTGATGTTGAAAAATGTATTCAATGTTGTGCCTGCATAAAAATATGTAATTTTAATGGAAGAGAATTTAAAGGAAATCCATTGGAAAAATCAATAAATTTTTTAGAAACAGAATGTGATAAATATAAAAAAATAGAGTTATTTATATAAAAAGAGTAAGAAAATCAAAGGATAAGGTTGACAACATAAATGATAAATGATAAAATAAAATGCTATAAAAAGCACGCTAATTATTTCTGAACATGGTGCTCATTTGAGTTGTTCAGTTTTCAAGATTAGCGGAAGATTAACCAAAAACTAGGAGGAATAAAAATGGCAGTAGTTACAATGAAACAATTGTTAGAATCAGGAGTTCATTTTGGACATCAAGCAAAAAGATGGAATCCAAAAATGAAAAAGTATATTTTTACAGAAAGAAATGGGATTCATGTAATTGATTTACATAAATCATTGAAAAAAATTGAGGTTGCTTATTCAGTAGTAAGAGATATAGCAGCTGAAGGTGGGCACGTTTTATTTGTTGGTACAAAAAAACAAGCTCAAGATACAATAAAAGAACAATCTGAAAGAGCAGGAATGTATTATGTAAATAATAGATGGTTAGGTGGAATGTTAACTAACTTTGGAACTATCAAAGGAAGAATAGCAAGACTTAAAGAATTAACTAAAATGGAAGTAGAAGGTGTATTAGATAACTCTTATACAAAAAAAGAAGCTTCTAAATTAAGAAAAGAATTAGATAAATTATCTAAAAATTTAGCAGGAATTCAAGATATGCCAGGATTACCAAAAGCGTTATTTGTTGTTGACGTAAAAAAAGAAGCTTTAGCAGTAGCAGAAGCTAGTCACTTAGGAATCCCAGTAATAGCTATGCTTGATACTAATGTAGATCCAGACCTAATTAATTATCCAATTCCTTCAAATGATGATGCTATAAGATCAGTAAAATTAATGACTACATTAATGGCTAATGCAGTTATAGAAGGTAAACAAGGTGCTGAAGAAAAAGCAGCAGAAGCAAAAGCATTAACTGAAGAAGTTTCAGAAAATGGAGCTGCAAAATAATTTTTAAGGGGGAAAAAAGAACATGCAAATCACAGCTAAATTAGTAAAAGAATTAAGAACAATGACTGGAGCTGGAATGATGGACTGTAAGAAAACACTTACAGAAACAGACGGTGACATAGAAAAAGCTGTAGACCTACTAAGAGAAAAAGGTATGGCTAAAGCTATAAAAAAATCAGGAAGAGTAGCTTCAGAAGGATTAATTTTTGATGGTGTTTCTGATGATCATAAAAAAGCAGTAGTTTTAGAATTTAATGCAGAAACAGATTTTGTTTCTAAAAATGATGAATTCAAAAACTTTGGAAAAGCTTTAGTAGAAATAGCTTTAAATAAAGAAATTTCAACTGTTGAAGAATTAAAAGCTGAAAAATTAGCTGATGGGAAAACAGTTGAAGAATCATTAGTTGCTCTAATTTCTAAAATTGGAGAAAACATGAATATTAGAAGAATGGAAAAGGTTGTTACAACTGGTTTTGTTACTACTTATAATCATTTAGGTGGAAAACTAGGAGTAATAGTTGAAATGTCAGGGGAAGTTACACCTGAAAGATTAGAAAAAGCAAAAGGAATTGCTATGCATGCAGCAGCAATGAACCCTGGATACTTACGTGAAGAAGATGTAACAACAGATATGTTAGAACATGAAAAAGAAATAGCTAGAAAACAATTGGAAATGGAAGGTAAACCAGCTCAAATTATAGAAAAAATATTAATTGGAAAAATGAGAAAGTTCTATGAAGAAAATTGTTTAGTTGATCAAATTTATGTTAGAGCTGAAAATAAAGAAACAGTTGCAAAATTCGCAGGAGACATGAAAGTAATGTCTTTCACTAGATATAAAGTGGGAGAAGGAATTGAAAAGAAAGTAGAAGATTTCGCAGCTGAAGTTGCAGCTCAAATTAAAGGATAATACTTCTTAAGAAGATAAAACATGGGATGCAATAGCATCCCTATTTTTTTAAAAAAATAGGAGGAAAGAATGAAACCTGTGTATAGCAGAATATTACTAAAATTAAGTGGAGAGGCATTAATGGGGGATCAAGAATTTGGAATATCATCTGAGGTAATTTCTTCATATGCTAAACAAATAAAGGATATAGTTGATTTAGGAGTTGAAATAGGTGTAGTTATAGGTGGAGGAAATATTTTCAGAGGACTTTCAGGAGCTGAGCAAGGTGTGGATAGAGTTACTGGGGATCATATGGGAATGTTAGCTACTGTAATTAATTCTTTAGCTCTTCAAAATTCTATAGAAAAACTAGGAGTTCCTACAAGAGTATTGACAGCTATAGAAATGCCTAAAATAGCAGAACCATTTATAAAAAGAAGAGCCCAAAGACATTTGGAAAAAGGAAGAGTAGTGATATTTGGAGCAGGAACAGGAAATCCATATTTTACAACTGATACAGCAGCAGCTTTAAGAGCTATAGAAATAAATGCAGATATTGTTATAAAAGCAACAAAAGTTGATGGTATTTATGATAAAGATCCAGTTAAATTTGAAGATGCAAAAAAATACGAAACAATAACATACACAGAAGTTTTAAATAACGATTTAAAAGTAATGGATGCAGCTGCTATTTCTTTATGTAGAGATAATAAACTTCCTTTAATAGTTTTTGATTCTCTTAAAGAAGGGAATATAAAAAAAGTTGTTTTAGGAGAAAAAATAGGAACAGTAGTATTATAAAAATGGGGAGGATAGATAATGAGTAAAGATATTTTGATTAAAGAATGTAAAGAAAAAATGGAGAAAACAGTTGAAGCAACAAAAATTAGATTTACATCAATTAGAGCTGGAAGGGCTAATGTTTCTATGTTAGATGAAATCAAAGTTTCACAATATGGATCTGAGATGCCATTAAATCAAGTGGGTACAGTATCAGCTCCAGAAGCAAGACTTTTGGTTATTGATCCTTGGGATAAATCAATAATTCCATCTATAGAAAAATCAATTATGGTAGCTAACTTAGGTTTAACACCAAATAATGACGGAAGAGTAATAAGATTACTAATTCCTGAATTAACAGCTGATAGAAGAAAAGAATATGTAAAAATGGCTAAAAAAGATGCTGAAGAAGGTAAAGTTGCAGCTAGAAATATTAGAAAAGATATAAATAATAGTTTAAGAAGATTGGAAAAATCAGAAGAAATAACAACTGATGAATTAAAAGATGCTGAAGAAGAAGTTCAAAAAATTACAGATAAAGTAATAAAAGATATAGAAAAATTATTAGCTTTAAAAGAAAAAGAAATAACAACAGTCTAACACTAAATCATAAAAACACCATAAATATTTATGGTGTTTTTATGATTTAGTGTTTTTTTAATAAATAAACTATGCTATAATGTATAATAAAATTATGGGAGGCAAAAAATGAAATGTATAATTACTGTTTTAGGAAGCGATAAAGTTGGTATTATAGCAAAAATATGTACTTATTTAGCAGAAAAAGAAATAAATGTTTTGGATATATCTCAAACCATAATAAAGGGTTATTTTAATATGATGATGATAGTTGAAATAACAAAAGAACTTCAAACAACAAAAGAAATACAGGGGAAATTAACAGATATAGGGGAAGAATTAGGAGTTATTATAACTATACAAAATGAAGAAATATTTAATTGCATGCACCGTATTTAATTATAGGAGGGATATATGATTTCAAGAGGAGAAATAATAGAAACTAATATGATGATATCTGAAGAAAATCTGGATGTTAGAACTATAACTATGGGTATTAGTTTAATGGATTGCGCAGATTCAGATATTAATAAATTTAATGAAAAAATATATAATAAAATAATAAAATATGCTAAAAATTTAGTTGAAGTGGGAGATGACATTGCAAAACAATTTGGGATACCAGTTGTTAATAAAAGAATATCTATAACTCCAATAGCAATAGCAGCAGCAGGGTGTAAAACTGATTCCTATGTTAGCGTTGCCAAAACTTTAGATAGAGCAGCAAAGGAATGTGGTGTTAATTTTATAGGAGGTTTTTCTGCCTTAGTTCAAAAAGGATATACAAAATCAGATAAAATTTTAATAAATTCAATTCCTGAAGCAATGAAAGTAACAGAAAGAGTATGTTCTTCAGTTAATATAGGAACAAGTAGAAATGGAATTAATATGGATGCCATTAAGGAAATGGGAATAATAATAAAAAAGACAGCAGAATTAACAAAAGATCAATCTAGTATTGGTTGTGCAAAATTAGTTGTATTTTGTAATGCTGTGGAAGATAATCCATTTATGGCTGGAGCTTTCCATGGATTAGGTGAAGCAGAAGCTGTTGTAAATATTGGAGTCAGTGGTCCAGGAGTTGTAAAAAAAGCATTAGAATCAGTTAGAGATTCAGATTTTGAAAATTTATGTGAAGTAATAAAAAAGACAGCTTTTAAAATAACTAGAGTAGGTCAATTAGTAGCTCAAGAAGCAGCTAAAAGATTAGGTGTAGAATTTGGAATAATAGATTTATCCTTAGCTCCTACTCCAGCTGTTGGAGATAGTATTGGTGAAATTTTTCAAGAAATGGGATTAGAACAACCTGGAGCTCCAGGAACAACAGCAGCTTTGGCAATGTTAAATGATAATGTAAAAAAAGGTGGGGTTATGGCATCTTCTTATGTTGGGGGATTAAGTGGAGCTTTTATTCCAGTTAGTGAAGATCACGCCATGATAAAAGCTGTTGAATTGGGAGCTTTAACATTGGAAAAATTAGAAGCAATGACTTGTGTATGTTCTGTTGGTTTAGATATGATAGCTATTCCAGGAAATACATCAGCATCTACAATATCAGGAATAATAGCAGATGAGGCAGCAATAGGAATGATAAATAATAAGACAACAGCAGCTAGATTAATTCCAGTTATAGGAAAAGATGTGGGGGAATATGTGGAATTTGGAGGGCTACTAGGTTACGCTCCAATAATTTTGGTAAATAAATTTAGTTGTGAAAAGTTTATCAATAGAGGAGGAAGAGTACCAGCTCCAATACATAGTTTTAAAAATTAGGGAGGATAAATGTTAATATTGGGAATAGAATCATCTTGTGATGAAACATCAATAGCCATAGTTAAAGATGGAAAGGAAATTTTATCAAATAAAATATCATCTCAGATAGAGATCCATAAACAATATGGTGGAGTTGTTCCTGAAATAGCTTCAAGACAACATATAAAAAATATAGCAGCAATATTACAAGAAAGTTTAGAAGAAGCCAAGGTTACTTTAGATGACATAGATTACATTGGAGTGACATATGCCCCTGGATTGATAGGAGCTCTACTTGTTGGAGTTTCATTTGCTAAGGGATTAGCTTATGGTAAAAATATTCCTTTGATCCCTGTGCATCATATAAGAGGGCATATATACGCTAATTTTATAGAAAACGAAGTTGAATTACCTTGTATTGCTCTTGTAGTTTCAGGAGGGCACACTAACATAATATATATAGATAAGGATTCTAATTTCAAAAATTTAGGTGGAACATTGGATGATGCAGTTGGAGAAACTTATGACAAAGTGGCTAGAGTTTTAGGTATAGGATATCCTGGAGGGCCAGTTATAGATAAAATGTATTATGAAGGAGATCCTAAATTCCTAAAAATTACAACTCCAAAAGTAGGAGAATATAATTTTAGTTTTTCTGGAATAAAAACATCTGTTATAAATTATGTAAATAAGATGAATATGAAAAAAGAATATTTTAAACCAGAAGACTTAGCAGCTTCCTTTCAACAAAAAGTTGTAGATATTTTATGTGATAAAGTATTAAAAGCTTATGATGAATATCCAGTTAATAATATAATAATAGCAGGTGGAGTTGCAGCTAATTCTTTGTTAAGAAAGAATTTAAAAGAACAAGGCGAAAAAAAAGGAATAAAAGTTTTTTATCCTTCTATGAAATTATGCACAGATAATGGAGCTATGATATCTTTAGCTGCTTACTATAAAATAAAGAATGGATATAAAAAAGAAATTGATTTAACTTTGAATGGAATAGCTACATTGGGAATAGATAAAATATAAGAATCTGAGACCTCTATATAGGATAATTAACCTATATAGAGGTTATTTTTTTACAATTTATCTTCTATATTTTTAAATTCATTTGGCTTGACTTTTTTGCTATGTATTAATTTTATTATTTCTTTTCTTTTTTTGAAAAATTTCAATTCTTTTTTTGCAGCTCGTTCATTTAAAGTTCTTAATATAGGTAGTAAGAACCCAGCAACAATACCAGCAGAAAATCCATTGTTATATAAATTTAGACCCCCGTGGATAGTCCCTATAGTTGTTACAACAGTAAGGTGCAACCAACCAGCAACAATACCCCAGAAAATTCCAAAAACCCCTGAAATAGGCGCAAGAGAAGTTCCAAATAGTCCAGAAAGAACTATAGTGAAAGAATTAAAATTAGTACCAGTTAGACCAGCTAAGCTAACTCCAATTAAAATAGGAATAGTGTTCATGTAAGTTTTTCCATGAGCTGAAAAACCTACAATAGTAAATATTCCAGCTAGCATTGGGCCATTTAAAGGTTCACTAAATATCATAACAAATCCAAGGGAAATAAATCCCATAATCCCCATATTTAAAAATGTCAATCCATAACCATAATTATTTATAAAATCGGCTTCAAGACCAGGATCTTTGACTAATTCTTTATATCCTTTAAGAGAATAGTCATTTATAAAAAATCCAATAATTAGAAAAATAAAAAAAATAAAACAACAAATTAACTTTATTGTGAAATCATATTCTGTTGAAAGTATTTTTCTAGAGGCAACATTAAAACCATAGGATTTTAAAATACTATTTAAGATGGTTCCTAAAATACCAGCAGTAAATCCCATATTATAAAGGTTATATCCTTCATGAAAAGATTTCATTTTTTTAGCTAATGGACTAATTATGAAACCAATAAAAATTCCAAACATAATTCCATTGATATAAGAAAATTCAAAAGAATTGGTGCTAAATGCAATTTCACTGATAAAAGGTGCTAGAGCAGTAGCAAAAGAAATACGTATAAAAATATCTCTAAAGGGAATTCCTTCGTATTTACTATAGATAATTCCTCCAATGTATATTGGCAAAATATTTAGAATATTTTTTCCAAAAAAAGAAAACCCAAAAACAGTGAATAAAGAAGCTAGAACAATTCCAGAAATCTCTATTTTTAAAATTTTAATAATAGAAAAATTAAGAAATAAAATCAAAAAAGCATTTAAAAACCCCCCTCCAATACCACCTACTACAAGAAAATCAGTAATCAAAATGGATTGAGATTCCATAATTCTTCTCAGACCTAATAAGACATTTTCATTATATGTGAAATGAACGTAAGTTAAAAAAAATGCAAAAAAAACAATAATTAACAAAATAGAAAGTTCATAGGCATAAAATTTTCTTTTTCCTTTTAAATTATCCAAAAACATCACTCCTTTTAAAAATATATGATAAAATAAATTATGTTGAATAGATTATAACTTATTTTATATTTAAAAAGAAGGAAGAAAATGAAAAATTGGTATGTTTATATTTTGAGATGTAAAGATAATAGTTTGTATACTGGGATAACTAACAATATTCAAAAGAGATATCAAAAGCATAAATCTGGAAAGGGAGCAAGATACACTAAAATAAAAGGTGTTGAAAAAATAGAAATAATTTTTACTTTGGAAAATAGAAGTGAAGCTTCAAAAATTGAATATTTTATAAAAAGAAAAAATAAAAAATATAAAGAGTTATTAGTTAAAGATGAAAAAGAACAAAAAAAGTTTATAAAAAATATTAATGAATTTTATGAGATAAAAATTCAAATAGAGACTGAAAAGTAAGGGCTAGTTTTGATAACTACAACAATAATAATTAAAAATCATAAAAAAATCATAAAAAAGTCAATAAAAATAGTTGACACAAGATAGATTATATGATATTATTATTCTTGTCTTGAGGGAAAGAAAAACATCTTAACTTAAGAAGCCTGGGTGGCGGAACAGGTAGACGCACGGGACTTAAAATCCCGTGGTATCTTGATACCGTGCCGGTTCGATTCCGGCCCTAGGCACCACAATATAACGCGGGGTAGAGCAGTTGGCAGCTCGTCGGGCTCATAACCCGAAGGTCATAGGTTCAAGTCCTATCCCCGCCACCAAATAAATAATAGATTTCAAACATATGCGGGAATAGCTCAGTTGGTAGAGCGTCAGCCTTCCAAGCTGAATGTCGCGAGTCCGAATCTCGTTTCCCGCTCCAAATATGCGCCATTAGCTCAGTTGGTAGAGCACACGACTTTTAATCGTGTTGTCACAGATTCAAATTCTGTATGGCGCACCATCTATTCATTTGTGTCTGTAGCTCAGCTGGATAGAGCAACGCCCTTCTAAGGCGTGGGTCAGGGGTTCGAATCCCTTCAGACACGCCATATAGAAAAAAAGAATACTTATATTTAACACATGGTAGATTGTAGAAACTTATGGATCTATAGCTCAGCTGGTTAGAGCACTCGGCTCATAACCGAGTGGTCATTGGTTCAAATCCAATTAGATCCACCATTTTATGCCCCGTTCGTTCAACGGTTAGGACATCAGATTTTCACTCTGAAGACAGGGGTTCGATTCCCCTACGGGGTACCATATGTGCTGGAGAGCTATCCTAATTGGTAAGGAATCGGTCTTGAAAACCGACGCCGTAAGGCTTCAGAGTTCGAGTCTCTGGTTCTCCGCCATTTTTTTTTAGAATTTAATATTTTGGCCAGATAGCTCAGTCGGTAGAGCAGGGGACTGAAAATCCCCGTGTCGGTGGTTCGATTCCGCCTCTGGCCACCACTTGGTCGCATAGCTCAGTTGGGAGAGCACCTGCCTTACAAGCAGGGGGTCACAGGTTCAAGTCCTGTTGTGACCACCATTATTGCGGGGGCGTAGCTCAGTTTGGTTAGAGCACCAGCCTGTCACGTTGGGGGTCGCGAGTTCGATTCTCGTCGCTCCCGCCATTAAGATATTTAAGAAGATGTTATGCATCTTCTTTTTTTTATATTTATATATATAGATGATTAAGGATATTACGGAAAAGGATAAAAAAATGCTCGTTAATAAAATTGACAAAAGAACCTTTATTGTTTAAAATTTAAACATAATATATAGAATATTTATTATAGTTTTATTGTGGGTGTGTAAATAAAAAAAATTATTGAGGTGATTTTGTGAAGAAGACAAAAATAGTTTGTACTATAGGTCCTAAAAGTGAGTCTAAAGAAATGTTAACAAAGCTTATGCAAGCAGGAATGAATGTTATGAGATTAAATTTTTCTCATGGTAATCATGAAGAACACGCTAAGAGAATAGCAACATTAAGAGAAATAAAAGCAGAAACAGGGTTAAAAGCAGCAATACTTTTAGATACAAAAGGCCCTGAAATAAGAACTATAAAGTTGGAAAATGGGAAAGATGTTAAATTGGTTTCTGGGCAAAAGTTTATAATTACTACAGATAAAACTGTTGTAGGAAACAATGAAAAAGTAGCAGTTACTTATGATAATTTTGCAGCAGATTTATCAATTGGAAATATAGTGTTAATTGACGATGGACTATTGGAAATGAGAGTAGATTCTATTGAAGGAAACGAAGTTAAGTGTACAGTCTTGAATAATGGTGAATTAGGAGAAAATAAAGGAGTAAACCTTCCTGATGTCAATGTTAGTTTACCAGCTCTTTCTAAGAAGGATGTTTCAGATCTTAAGTTTGGATGTAAACAAGGGGTAGATTTTGTAGCAGCATCTTTTATTAGAAAAGCTGAAGATGTTAAAGAAGTTAGAAAAATACTTACTGAAAATGGTGGAGAGGCAATTAAAATAATTTCTAAAATAGAAAATAAAGAAGGATTAGATAATTTTGAGGAAATATTAAAATATTCAGATGGAATAATGGTCGCTAGAGGAGATTTAGGAGTTGAAATTCCTGTTGAAGAAGTTCCGTTTGCTCAAAAAATGATGATAGAAAAATGTAATGAAGCTGGAAAACCAGTAATAACTGCAACTCAAATGTTAGATTCAATGATAAATAATCCAAGACCAACTAGAGCAGAAGCTAACGACGTAGCAAATGCAATTTTAGATGGAACAGATGCAGTTATGTTATCAGGAGAAAGTGCAAAGGGAAAATATCCAGTTGAAGCTGTGAAAGTTATGACTAGAATAGCCGAAAAAACAGATCCATTATTATATAGTAATGTTGATTACGAAAGAAAAGATAGACTAACAATTACTGAAGCAGTTGCTAAGGGTTGTGTGGATGCTGCAGAAGTTTTAAATGCTAAATTAATAGTTGTTGGAACAGGATCAGGAAGAGCAGCTAGAAGTTTAAGAAAATATTTTCCAACAGCAAATATAATGGCAATAACAAATAGTCAAAAAGCTTTTAATCAATTGCTTTTAACTAAAGGGGTAGTACCTTATTTAAGTGGAAATATAAAAACTCTAAAAGAATTTATGGAACATGCAGAAAAAGCAGCTGTAGGACTAGGACTAGTTGAACAAGGAGATATTATAGCAGCAACATGTGGTGAAGAAGTGTTTATTCAAGGAACAACAAATACATTAAAGATAATAGAAGTTAGATAAATTATACAATATTTTAAGGAGGAAGAAATGACAGATATAATTGATGTAATGGCCAGAGAAATATTAGATTCAAGAGGGAACCCAACTATAGAAGTTGATGTAGTTTTATCATGTGGAGCTAAAGGAAGAGCAGCAGTTCCATCAGGAGCTTCAACAGGTATACATGAAGCGGTTGAATTAAGAGATGGGGACAAATCAAGATATTTAGGAAAAGGAGTTCTAACAGCTGTAAAAAATGTTAATACTGAAATAAAGGCAGCTTTACTAGGTATGGATGCTTTAGAACAAGTTAAAATTGATAAAATGATGATAAAGTTAGATGGGACTAAAAACAAAGGAAGATTAGGGGCAAACGCTATATTAGGTGTATCTTTAGCTGTAGCTAAAGCAGCAGCAGAAGCAGAAGGAATGCCATTATACAAATATTTAGGTGGAGTTAATGCAAAAGAACTACCTCTTCCAATGATGAATATATTAAATGGTGGATCACATGCTGATTCAGCTGTAGATGTTCAAGAATTTATGATTCAACCAGTGGGAGCAAAGGATTTTCATGAAGCAATGAGAATGGGAGCTGAAGTTTTCCATAATTTAGGTAAATTATTAAAAGCTAATGGAGATTCCACAAATGTTGGTAATGAAGGAGGATATGCTCCAGCTAATATAAATGGTACAGAAGGTGCTTTGGATATGATGCTTGAAGCTATTAAAAAATCAGGATATGAACCAGGAAAAGATATAACTTTTGCAATAGATTCTGCATCTAGTGAATTTTATAACAAAGAAACTGGAAATTACGAATTCAAAAGAGAAGGTGGAATTGTAAGAACTTCAGATGAAATGATTGATTGGTACAAAAAATTAGTTGAAAAATATCCAATAACATCAATAGAAGATGGTTTAGCTGAAGATGACTGGGATGGATGGAAAAAATTAACAGCAGCTATAGGAGATAAAATTCAAATAGTTGGAGATGACTTATTTGTAACTAATACAGAAAGATTAGCAAGAGGAATAAAAGAAAAATCAGCAAATTCAATTTTAATAAAACTTAATCAAATAGGAACATTAACAGAAACTTTAGATGCTATTGAAATGGCAAAAAGAGCAGGAATGACTGCTGTTGTTTCTCATAGATCTGGAGAAACAGAAGATGCAACAATAGCTGATTTAGTAGTTGGAGTTAACGCAGGACAAATAAAAACAGGTTCAACTTCAAGAACTGATAGAATGGCGAAATATAATCAATTGTTAAGAATTGAACAAGAATTAGGAGAAATGGCTCAATATAACGGAATGGATGTTTTTTACAATATATGTAAATAATTTTTAAATTAAGGTAGCTATCTATTTTTGATAGCTACCTTTTATTTTAATCATTATTTCAAGATAAAATTTTGAAAATTATGGTTAACATGGTATTATAATAGGGTAAAGTTATAAAAAATCATATTAATTGTTAGTGAACAAAACAATTAATATGGTAAATTTCATTATTTATAGGGAGGGTTGTATGATAACAAGTATTTACAGTTATTTTTCATTATTAATTTTATTTGTAACATTGGTATTATTTTTACAAATTAAAGTTAAGTTATCTATTTTCAAATTTATTCCAGGGTTAACATTTATTTACTTTGGCGGAATGATAGGGGCATCATTGCATATATGGCAATTGACACCTGAAATTTCACACTTTATAAGTGGATTGAAGTATTATTTACTACCAATGATGTTATTTTTATTGCTGTTAAAAAATGATATAAGAGATATTTTTAAATTAGGTCCTAAACTAGTTGGATCATTTTTAGCTGTAACAGCCAGTATAATAATAGGATTTATAATTGTTTTCATGGCATTTAAATCTAAATTAGATGTAGATGCATGGCAAACATTTGCAATACTTTCTTCATCTTGGGTAGGTGGCTCAACAAATATGGCTGCTGCTCAAGTTGGATTAGGTGTACAAGAAGGATCTCAAGCATTAACTTATGCCTTCTTAATGGATAATATATGTGCCTCTTTTTGGTTAATTATGCTAATTACTTTAGCTCCAATGAGAGAAAAATTTAATAAATTCTCAGGAGCTCACAGTGCAGATGTAGATGAAATTATTAGAAGCATTCATTTATCAGCTGAAGCAAATGAAGATAAAAGAGATTATGAATTTATGGATTTCATGTTAACTTTAGGATTAGGATTGGGAGTTGCAGGTATAGTTTTAGTTCTTGGAAAACAAGTTGTTCATCCATCAACACTAGAAAAAGGAGCTTTCTTTTATGGATTAAGAAGTTTCTTCAGTGGTTCTGGATGGGTAGTTATATTAGCTACTATATTTGGATTAATAGGTAGTACAACACCATTGAAAAAAATTAAAGGAACAGATCATATAGGAAGTGTTCTTTTGTATGTTGTAGTTGCCTTAATTGCAACAGCAACAGATTTTTCAACTATTAGTTTTAGTGAAGCAGCAATCTATATAGTTGCAGGATTGATAATTTTAGGATTCCATTTAATAGTTTTATTAATTATGGCTAAAATCTTTAAATTAGATTTATATATTTGTGGAATAGCTTCCCAAGCAAATATAGGAGGTACAGTATCTGCCCCTATATTAGCAGGAACTTACGATGAAGCTTTAATTCCAGCAGGATTAATGATGGGAATATTAGGTTCTGCCATAGGTACAGTAACAGCTCTAATATTAGCAAAATTATTAATTATGCTATAATAATTTAAATCTAGTGAAAAGTACTAAAAGAGTATGCTTTTAAATATCAATTTAAGAGTATACTCTTTTTTATATCCATAAGAAAAAAATGATGGTATAATTATAAAAAATCTAAATAAATTCGTATTGAATGATAAAAATTAGTGTGGTATACTTTAATATATGCTAGAAAAGGAAACAGCATTTAGGAGGGAAATTATGGGAAAAGTACTAGTTGTAACATCTGGGAAAGGTGGAGTAGGAAAAACTACAACATCAGCCAATATAGGAGCAGGATTAGCTCTTAAAGGTAAGAGGGTTTTGCTTGTAGATACTGATATAGGTCTTAGGAATTTAGATGTTGTTATGGGATTAGAAAACAGAATAGTTTATGATATAGTTGATTTAATAGAAGGACGTTGTAAGATAAAACAAGCACTAGTAAAAGATAAAAGAAATACAAATTTAAGTCTATTACCAGCAGCTCAAACTAGAGAAAAAACAGATATTACTCCAGAACAAATAAAGAGTTTGATAGAAACTCTTAGAGAAGATTTTGATTATATTATAATGGATTGTCCTGCAGGAATAGAACAAGGTTTTAAAAATGCAATAGTTGCTGCAGATGAAGCTATAATAGTAACTACTCCAGAAATGTCAGCTGTAAGGGACGCAGATAGAGTTATAGGATTATTAGAAGCTGAAGAAATAAAAAAAATAACCTTAATTGTTAACAGAATAAAAATAGAAATGGTAAAACAAGGTAATATGTTAAGCGTTGATGATGTCTTAGAAATACTTAGAATAAAACTTCTTGGAATAGTTCCTGATGACGAGAGTATAGTTATTTCAACAAATAAAGGGGAACCATTAGTTTATAAAGGAAAATCTCTAGCAACTGATAGCTATAAAAATATTGTAGGTAGAATTTTAGGGGAAGATATTGAATTTTTAGATCTAGACATAGGAAGAGGATTTTTGAGGAAAATAAGAAGTATCTTTGGTAATTAGATTGCTTTAAATTAGAAAAAAAAATTTGACAATGAATAGAGATTATGATATCATTAAATGCAATCTTGATGCCGCTTTAGCTCATCTGGTAGAGCAACTGACTTGTAATCAGTAGGTGACTGGTTCGATTCCGGTAAGCGGCACCATTTTTTTTGCCCCGTTCGTTCAACGGTTAGGACATCAGATTTTCACTCTGAAGACAGGGGTTCGATTCCCCTACGGGGTACCATAACAAATTAATAGTGTCGGTGAGGTTCCCGAGTGGCCAAAGGGAGCAGACTGTAAATCTGCCAGCTCAGCTTTCGAAGGTTCAAATCCTTCCCTCACCACCATATTTAAATTTAGGTCGCATAGCTCAGCTGGGAGAGCACCTGCCTTACAAGCAGGGGGTCACAGGTTCAAGTCCTGTTGTGACCACCATAAAATCAAATAAAATTAAATAAAATAAATGGGGGCGTAGCTCAGTTTGGTTAGAGCACCAGCCTGTCACGTTGGGGGTCGCGAGTTCGATTCTCGTCGCTCCCGCCATTTAAAATAATGGTTCTTTGTCAACTGGTGTTGGTGGAGAAAAATAAAAAAATAAATAATGTTTTTGTTCCTTCAGCTTTATGCTGAAGGAATTTTTATTTTTGTTAAATTGCTATAAATTAAAATTCTATT
>NZ_WJWY01000023.1 GCF_010367435.1 Fusobacterium sp. IOR10 | reverse complement strand
AAGATTTTACTGTTTCTCCTTTCAACCTTCTTTCATAAATTTCTATTTTTTGTTTATTTGTTAATTTGGACATAAGAAATGCACCCTCCATCTTATTTGTCTAAGATTTTGGGTGCACTACAAAAGGTCCCTTTTTTTTATGGTAAAGACTTGATAAACTTGATGGATAGAAGAAATTGTGATATAATTAATCTTAGCAAAAAATAAAAAAGGGAGATAAAATAGGGGAATTATGAAATTAAAAAATGAAAAAGAAATTTATTTTATGCTTATTATAGATAATGATGGAGATTATATTATTCCGGTTTCAAAAGAAAAAATTGAAATATCCGATTTTAGTGGATATGAAATTCAGGATATAAATATGAAAAAATTAATTTCCTTGCTAAAAGAAACCAAAGAGGATGATTTTTTTATTAGTTGGGAAGAAGGGAAAAAAGAACTTTATTTTGAACAAGTTTCAGAAATATCTGATTATTTAAAAGAAATAGATAATTTTGTAGATGAAAATTTTAATAAAATTTTATGGGCAGACAAAGAAAATACACTGAGTTTGAAGTTAGAAGAAATAGAGGAAGATGAAAATAATTTAAATGCAAGATTAGTATTAAACAATAAATATTCAAATTTTAAAATTTTAAATGAGCATTTAGTTTTTAGAAAGGGAATAATGTATATGTTTCCAGATTTATTTTTAGATACGAGTTTATTAATAGATTTAAACATAAAAATAAATAAGAGTGATATAGAAATATTTTTATCTCTAGCAAATAATTATGTTAATAATATTGAAATAAATTATTTAGATTATAAAGTGGAAGAAAAGTTAGAATTAAAAGGGATTCCACAACTAGTTATTGATAAAATTTCTCAGGATAATAGTCTTTATTTAAAAATTAATATACTGTACTCTTCTATTTCAGATGATTTTATTAGAAAGAACAATTTAAATGAAGTAATTATAATTAATAATTTAGAGAAAAAAATATCAAAATGTAAAGTTGATTTGGAAAAAACAAACGAATTTATAGATAAGATTTTAAAAATAATAACAAGGCATCAAAAAAATCTAGGAGTAAAATATGGATATTTTCTAGATGAGGATAATTTATTAATAATACAGGAAAAATTAGCTAAAGAATTTGTAAAGAAAGATTTTTTACAATTAGCTGGTAAATATAAAGTTATAGGAACGGATAAATTAAAAAAATATAGTATTAAAGTTGTAAAACCTAGATTGGTTGGGAAATTAAAACATTCTATAGATTTTTTAGAAGGAGAATTAGAAATTGAAATAGGTGAAGAAAAGTTTAGTATAGCAGATATTATATCAACTTTAAAAAAAGACTCCTACATTGTATTAGGTGATGGAACCAATGCAATAATAAATAAAAAATACATAGAAAAATTAGAAAAAGTTTTCAAGATAGATGAAAATAAAAAAGTGAAAATATCATTTTTTGATTTACCAATAGTTGATGAAATGATTAATGATAAAATTTTAAAAACAGAAATAAACAAAAGAAAAGATTTTTTTCTTGGAATAAATGATTTGGAAAATAAAAAAATAAGATTACCAAAAATAAATGCAACTCTTAGAAAATATCAAGAATATGGATGTAAATGGTTAGCCTATTTAGTTAAAAATAATTTAGGCGGATGTTTAGCAGATGATATGGGTTTAGGAAAAACATTGCAGGCAATTGTTTTAATAAATAAGATCCATGGAAAAACAAATAAAAAAACACTAGTTGTAATGCCTAAAAGTTTGGTTTATAATTGGGAAAGTGAGATAAAAAAATTCAGTTCTAATTTAAATACAGGAATATATTATGGAAGCAATAGAAATTTAGAAGAGATAATGAATGCTGAAGTAATTTTAACAACCTATGGAACAGTTAGAAATGACATTGAAAAATTAAAAAAAATAAAATTTGACTTAGTAATTTTAGATGAATCTCAAAATATAAAAAATATTAATGCTCAAACTACTAAGGCAGTGATGCTTTTAAACTCAAAAAATAGAATAGCTCTATCAGGAACTCCTGTTGAGAATAATTTGGGAGAGTTATATTCATTGTTTAGATTTTTAAATCCTTCTATGTTTGGTACAGCTGAAGAATTTAATAAGTTTTATGCAGTTCCTATACATAGAGATAATGATAAGGATGCAATAAATGAGCTTAGAAAAAAAATATATCCTTTTATCTTAAGAAGAATAAAAAAAGAAGTATTGAAGGATTTACCAGATAAAATAGAAAAAGTTGTTTATATAGAAATGAACAAAAGTCAAAAGAAATATTATGAAGAAAGAAGGCTGTACTACTATAATATGGTTCATGAAAATATAAAAGTAAAAGGTTTTAACAGATCTCAATTTTATATTTTACAAGCTTTAAATGAGCTAAGACAAATTACAAGTTGCCCAGAAATAAAAAATGCATCTGTTATTTCAAGTAAAAAGATAGTAGTTATAGAAAATATAATAGAAGCAGTAAAAAATAATCATAAAGTTTTAGTCTTTGCTAATTATATTAATTCTATTGAAGGAATATGCAAAGAATTAGAGAAGAATAATATAAAACATTTATCAATGACAGGTGCAACAAAAGATAGACATATATTAGTTGATAAATTTCAAACTGATAAAAAATATAAAGTTTTCGTAATGACGTTAAAAACAGGAGGAGTAGGACTTAATTTAACAGCAGCGGATACAATATTTATTTATGATCCTTGGTGGAATAAAACTGTTGAAAATCAAGCTGTTGATAGAGCTTATAGACTAGGACAAGATAGGACAGTATTTTCTTATAAAATGATTTTAAAAGATACAATAGAGGAAAAAATACTAAAATTACAAGAAACAAAAACTCAATTAGTCGAAAGCTTAATTTCAGATGAAGGTGCAGCAGTTAAAAATTTAGATGAAGAGGATATAGAGTTTATATTAGGTAGTTAGAAGGATAGGGGATTTTATGGGAATAAGTAGAACACAATTTAGAGAAGCAGTTAACAAATTTTATACAAAAAATGATTTATATAAACTATTTAAAGTTTATTTTATAGATTTAATTGCAGAGGGATATATAGGATTAAATATGGGAATTTTTGAAGTTTCTTTAATAACAGAGGAAAGTAATAAATCTAAATTTTTAGAATTAATGGATCAAGTTTTTTTAAAAAAAGAAAATTTTTTAAATGCTTTTTCAAGTTTTCCTAAAGATGTTCAAGAGGTATTTGAGAAAATAGCATGGGATGGAAAATATATTATAAAAGAAAGAGATTTATATTTTAAAAAAGGTAGAGAATTTTCAAATGATGTGCAATTAAAAGATAAATATAGATTTTTTAAATACGGGTATGGAGTAAAAAAAGAAGAGTACTTATATTTAGATAACGATATAGTAAGATGGTATAGAGAGTTTTTACCTAGAATAAAAGAATGTTATATTTATCCCTCTGAAAAATATAAAGATTTAAATAGAGATAGCAACGAAAAAATTATTTTAGAAGATATTGTAAACTATTTTAAATTTTTTGCAGATGGTAAAATTGAGCTTTCTTCAAGCGGAAAGATTTTAAAATCCTCTAAAAGTAGTATGTGTAAATATTGTAATATTAAAGAATATTATCAAGATGAGAAGGATTTAAGCTTTTTAAAAACAGAGACAATAGCTCTATTCTTCTTTTTGTTAAAAGATGAATATTTAAATATTTCTTATTTGAAAGCAAGCAATATAAAAAATATAGTTAATGACTTTTTAGATGGAAAAATTATAAAAGATAAAAATTCTGTTTACATTAGGCTGTATTTAAATTACTTAAAAGGTGTTAATAAAATACTAAAAAATAATAATGAGATAAAAAGAGGAATAACAACTATTAAAGAAGCATTGATGGAAATGCCAGATAATAAAATGGTAAATGTAGATAATATAATAAACTATATTATTTATAATGATAAATTTATAGAAGTTTTAGATGTGAAATCAGTCTATGATAATATATACATAAATGAGGCTAACTATGAAAGAACTAAAATAACGTCCTATTTTAATTATAAAAATTATATAATAGAACCATTTATAAAATCAGTTTTATTTATACTTAGTGCTTTAGGAGTTATAGAAATTTTTTATACTCTTCCTTCTAATAAAAATTCTTTGTATTTAAAACACGGATATTTATCTAAATTTGAAGGAATTAAAGCAATTAAATTTACAGAACTAGGTAGGTATATTTTTGATAGAGTTGATACTTATGCCTTTAAAGAAGAAGAAGAAGGGATAGCTGTTTTAGAAGAAGATAGATTGATAATTACTTTAATAGGAGATTCACCTATTAAAATACTATTTTTAGAAAGTATTGGAACTAAGATTTCATCAAACAAATATAAAGTATCAGAAAACAGTTTTTTGAAAAAAATAAAAATGAAAGATCAGTATTATGATAAAGTTAATGAATTTAAAGAAAAAATATCTTTAAATTTTTCAGAGATATGGGTTGAATTCTTTGAAAAAATGGAAAAAAGAGTAAATGGAATTGAAGTTATAAATGACTATAAAGTTTTAAAATTAAAAGACGATAAGGAATTAATAAATTTTATTGTAAAGAATAAAGAAATTGGAAAGTTAATATTAAAGGCTGAAAATTTCCATATTTTAATAAAAAAAGAAAATATAGAAAAATTTTCTGAAATTTTAAAAGAAAATGGATATTATTTTGAAGATATGTAATATTATATAGTTATAAATCAAAGGAGGATGCTGTAATGGAAAATAAATTTGTTCATTTACATTTACATACAGAGTATAGTCTTCTTGATGGAGTTGGAAAAATTTCAGAATATATAGAAAAAGCAAAATCTTTAAAAATGAGAAGTATTGGAATAACTGATCATGGAAATATGTTTGGTGCAATAGAAATGTATAAAAAAGCAATAGAGAATGGAATTAAACCTATTATAGGTATTGAAGCTTATTTATCTGAAAATAATATGGAGGAAAAAGAAGGTAGAAATTTTCATATTGTATTATTAGCCAAAAATAATGAGGGCTATAAAAATCTAATAAAAATAAGTTCAGAAGCTTATATTAGAGGCTTTTATTATAGACCGAGAATTGATAAAGAATTTTTAAAAAATCATAGTGAAGGTGTTATTTGTCTTTCTGCTTGTATGCAAGGGGAAATTTCTAGAAGAATATTGGATAAGGAACCTTTAGAAAAAATAAAACAAACTATTGAAGAGTATATTGAAATTTTTGGAAAAGAAGATTTTTATATTGAACTTCAAAATAATGGTTTTGAAGTTCAAAATGAATTAAATAAAAAATTATTTAATTTATCAAAGGAATTTGGATTAAAATGTGTGGGAACAAATGATACTCACTATGTTAATAAAGGGGATCACGTTTTACAAGATGTGATGCTTTGTATACAAACAGGTTCTAAAGTAAATGATATAAAAAGAATGAAAATAGAAACAGAGGAACTTTATTTAAAAACTAGAGAAGAAATGATAGAAGCCTTAGGGGAAGAGTATATTGAGGCTATTAATAACACCAATGAAATTGCAGATAAATGTAATGTTCAAATTGAATTTGGAAAATTTAAATTCCCTTACTATGTAATACCTGAAGGGGAATTAAATATTGAATCTTATTTAAGAACTTTAATTTATAAAGGTCTAGAAAAAAGATATCCTTTAGGCCTTAATGAAGAAATAATAGAGAGAATTGAATATGAAATATCAGTTATAAATAAAATGGGATATGCTGGATATTTTGTAGTTGTCTGGGATTTCATAAGTTTTGCAAAAAATAAAGGAATTCCAATTGGTCCAGGAAGAGGATCAGCAGCAGGGAGTTTAGTGGCCTATGCCTTAGGAATAACTGAATTAGATCCATTGAAATATAATTTGATTTTTGAAAGATTTCTAAATCCAGAGAGAATTTCAATGCCAGATATAGATATAGATATTTGCCAAGAGAGAAGAGCAGAATTAATTGAGTATGTTATAAATAAATATGGAAGTGATAAAGTAGCCCAAATTATAACTTTTGGAACTTTGAAAGCTAGAGCAGCAATAAGAGATGTTGGAAGAGTTTTAAATATACAACTATCTAAAATAGATAAGGTTGCTAAGTTAATTCCACCTAATTATTCAATAAAAGATGCTTTGAAAAATATAAAAGAATTAAATGATATTTATAATTCAGATAAAGAAATAAAAACAGTTTTAAAATTATCAGGAAGATTAGAAAATAAAGTAAGACATACTTCCATTCATGCAGCAGGGATAGTTATAACTAAAGATCCTTTAAATGAAACAGTTCCCCTTTATTTAGATAAAGAGTCAACAGTTTCAACTCAGTATCAAATGAAGGAATTAGAAGAGTTAGGATTACTAAAGATGGATTTTTTAGGTCTAAAAAATCTAACAAATATTCAAAGAACCATTGATTATATAGAAAATGATTTAAATCAAAAATTAAAATTAAAAGATATTCCTTTAAATGATGAAAAAGTTTATAAAATATTTTCTCAAGGGGATACTTTAGGGGTATTTCAATGTGAATCAAAGGGTATAAGAAGAATTTTAAAAAAATTAAAACCAAATAGATTTGAAGACATAATAGCTTTGCTGGCTCTTTATAGACCAGGACCTTTAGGATCAGGAATGGCAGATAATTTTATTAATTGTAAAAATGGGATAGAAGAAATAAAGTATCCCCATGATTCTTTAAAGGAGACCTTAAAAGAAACTTATGGAGTAATACTTTATCAAGAACAAGTTATGAAAATAGCAAATATAATGGCAAATTATTCTTTAGGGGAAGCTGATCTTCTAAGAAGAGCTATGGGGAAAAAAAATATCCATATAATGGAAGAAAATAAAGAAAAATTTATAGAGAGATCCATAAAAAATGGCTATACAGAGGAAAAAGCAAATGAAATATTTCAATTAATAGATAAGTTTGCTGGATATGGATTTAATAAATCCCATTCAGCAGCCTATGCCTTAATCGCCTATTGGACAGCTTATTTAAAAGCAAATTACCCTAAATATTACTTTGCAGCAATAATGACTTCAGGAATGAATGATATAGAAAATATTGCAATTTATATAGAAGATGCAAGAAAACATAGTATTAAAGTTAAGTTTCCAAATGTAAATAAAGCAGCATCTAAATTTTTAGTGGATAAAGATGGAGTAATATTTGCTCTTTCAGCTATTAAAAATTTAGGAATAAAAGTTTCTGAGGGGATTAAGGAAGAAGTTGAAGAAAATGGATATTTTAAAACCTTTGATGAATTTATTTTTAGAACAAAAAAATATGGGATTAATAAAAAGGGACTAGAAGCCCTTGTTTATTCTGGAGCTTTAGATGATATAGAGGGAAATAGAAAAGCTAAAATAGAATCAATTTCAAAGGGAATAGATTATGCAAATAAAAGGTTAAAAGAAGATGAAATTCAACAGATGAATTTATTTGGAGAAGCAAAGTCAACAATAACAAGTTTTTCAATGACTAAAGTTGAAGATTTTAAATTAGAGGAAAAGTTAGAAAAAGAAAAGGAATTTTTAGGATTTTATTTAAGTGCCCACCCTTTAGATGTATATAAAAATATGCTATTAGCTTATAGATTCAGTAGTATAGAAAATATAAAAGATTTAGAAGAAAACAATCTTGTGGAAACAGTTGGGATTTTGCACAATATAAAAAAAGTAATAACAAAAAGAAGCGGTGAAGTAATGGGAATATTTGAAATAGAAGATTATACAGATAATATTCAGGGAATAATTTTTCCTAAAAATTTTAAAAAATATTCCTTAGACTTTATAGAGGGAAAAACTGTCTTAATCTCAGGGAATATTAAATTAGATTATTTTAATGGAAATGAAACAAAAAAAATTATAGTAAAAAACTTAATGGATGTAAATAAATTAAGTTTTTTAAGTGGAAAAAAAGTCTACTTGTTATTAAAAGCAAATGAAAAGCACAAATTTTTTAAATTAAAAGAAATCCTAATGAGATATAGGGGAGAAACAAGTGTTTTTTTTGCTATGAAAGAGGGCAATAAAAAAGTAGTAAAAAACTCTAATATAAAGATATTTCCTTCTTTAAATTGCATAAATGAGGTTATAAATTTATTGGGGAAAGATAGTTTAGTGATAAAATAACTGATGTAATTTTATCTTGCTACATTTTTCTGTTTGTGATAAAATTAGAGAAAAGACATAGGAGGGGCAAGTGGAAAAAGAAGAAATAATGATAGATGAGCTAATAAAAATATTAGCAGAAAAGAATTTATCTGAAATAAATTATGAGTCCAAAGAATTAAAGATAAAAATGAAAAAAGATTTAGTCCAAAATTTAGAAGAGGACATAGTGTTAGAAGAAATCAAAGAAGAAGAGGAAGTTTTTACTTATGTTAAATCTACTAATATTGGGAGATTTTATTTTTTTGATAAAAGTGGTTCTTCTTTGTTAAATATAGGAGATGAAATTAAAGTAGGTCAAACTATAGGTTATATATCAACAGTTGGGATAAAGACTCCTGTAAAATCTGACAAAAATGGTGTATTAGAAGAAATTTTATTGAAAAATGGTGATACAACTGACTACGGGAAATCATTAATTAAAATAAAATAGTTTGTAAAAGATTATTGTAGAAATTGGAGGGTGAAATTGAAGAAAATACTTATTGCAAATAGAGGAGAAATAGCTATTAGAATAATAAGAGCAGCCAAAGAGTTGGATATAAAAACTGTTGCAGTTTATTCAGAGGCAGATAAAGATAGTTTACATGTTCAAATGGCAGACGAAGCTGTGTGTATAGGAGGAGCTTCAGCAACAGAGTCATATTTGAAAATTCCCAATATAATTGCAGCAGCTGAAATAACAGAAGCAGATGCTATCCATCCAGGTTATGGATTTTTAGCTGAAAATGCAAGATTTGCTAAAATTTGTAGAATACACAATTTAATTTATATAGGTCCAAATCATGAATGTATAAAAAATATGGGAGATAAAGCAACAGCTAGAGAAAAGGCTATTGAAAATAATGTTCCTGTTACAAATGGAACTGGAATAATAAAAAATGTAGAAGTAGCTAAAAAAGAAATAGCAGAAAGAATAGGATATCCAGTTATGATTAAAGCCACTGCTGGTGGTGGTGGAAAAGGTATGAGAATAGCTAGAAACGATAAAGAATTGGAAAAAAATATGGTTGCAGCTCAAAATGAGGCAGAGGCAGCTTTTAATAATCCAGATGTTTTTGTTGAAAAATATGTTGAAAATCCAAAACATGTGGAGATTCAAATTATAGGGGATAAACATGGGAATGTTATACATCTAGGAGAAAGAAATTGTTCTATTCAAAGAAAAAATCAAAAACTTATAGAAGAATCTCCATCATTTAGACTACCAGAAAAAATAAGACAAGAAATGGGAGAAGCAGCAGTAAGATTAGCTAAGGCAATTAATTATGATTCTGCAGGAACTTTTGAATTTTTATTAGATGAGAACAATAATTTTTATTTTATGGAAATGAACACAAGAATTCAAGTTGAACATACAGTAACTGAAGCAGTAACTGGTTTAGATATAATTAAATTACAAATTGTATTAGCTGAAGGGGATATTTTAAAAATGTCACAAGAGGATATTGTTCCTTATGGACATGCTATTGAGTGCAGAATTAATGCAGAAGATACAGAGCACGGATTTTTACCATGCCCTGGAAAAATAACTAAATATATAGTTCCAGGTGGAATTGGAATAAGAATAGACTCACATACATATCAAGGATATGAGATATCTCCATATTATGATTCAATGATAGGTAAGGTTATAGCCTTTGGAATGGATAGAGAGGAAGCTATAGCTAGAATGAAGAGAGCTTTAAATGAATTTATAATAGAAGGTGTGGAAACAACAATACCTTTTCATCTAAAAGTTCTAGAAAATGAAAATTATAAAAAAGGAAATGTAACAACTGCTTTCATTGAAAAGGAATTTGGGTTATAATAGTAGTATATTAATTTAAATTTACAGAAGGGGGTTTATTATTATGAGCAACTTAGGAAATATAAAAATAGCAGATGATGTGGTTAGAACTATTGCAGCTAAAGCTGCTGAGGATGTTGATGGAGTTTACAAATTAGCAGGAGGAGTAGCTGGAGAAGTTAGCAAAATGTTAGGTAAGAAAAGAACAACAACAGGAGTAAAAGTTGAAGTTGGAGAAAAAGAATGTAGCATAGATGCTTATATAATAATAAAATATGGATATCATATTTCTGATGTTGCTAAAAATGTTCAAGAGGCAGTATTAAAAGCTGTATCTGAATTAACAGCTTTAGCAGTAGTTGAAGTGAATGTATTTATTCAAGATATAAAGATAGAAGAAATTGTTGAGATTCCAGAAGAAAATGCATAAAAAGGGGATGTGATTTTATGTTTAAAAAGTTTTTATTTTTTATAGCTTGGGTAGGGATGCTTGTATTAGCTTCTTTAGGTATAGTTTATGTTTTTATTCCTAAGTATTTAATTGCTTTTCAAGATGATATATTTTCAAGAAACATGCTCATTTTAGCAGTTTCAGTAACATACATATTTATAATTATTATAAAATTTATTTCTTTATTTAAAAAAGAAGAGGGATATATAATAAAAAGTGATCTAGGAACTGTTAATATTTCTTTAGATTCTATAAAGGGAGTTATAAAGGAAATATTATCAACTGATAAAGAAATAAAAAATACAAAGATTATATGTGGGAAAAGAAGAAAAAAACATTATATATTAATTAATTTGGATATGATAACAAATAGAAGTATAGCTGAAAAAAGTGAAGAATTACAAAGAAAAATAAAATCAGAAATACAAGATAAATTGGAATTAGATATAGAAACAATAGAAATTAAAATAAAAAAAGTTTCATTAAAGGTAAAAGAGAATTAAGTAAGAGGTGAGGCTGTATGTTAGATGATTTTATTATCTTGATAATGGAAAATAAAAGAAAAGCTTTAGGAGCTATCATTGGTTTTATTATAGCAATTTTAGTTCTTGTTTTTGGATTTTTTTCCACAATATTTATTATATTCCTAACAGGTTTAGGCTATATAGTAAGTGATAATGAAGAAATTAGAAATTGTTTCAGCAATATATTAGAAAGATTTAAGAAATAAAAGGGGAAGAGATGAGCAGAAGAGCAGCAAGGGAAGATTTATTTAAGATTATATTTGAAGCAGAAATCAAAGAGGAATCATTAGTTGACATTTATTCTAATTATATTACAAGAGAAGATGGAAAAAAAATTAATGAAAAAGAAAGAGAGTTTATTGAAAAAAATGTTAAAGGAATAGAAGAACATAACGAAGAAATTCTAAATGAACTATCTTTAAAGATGGAAGGTTGGAGTTATGATAGAATAGGAGTTATTGAAAGAGCTCTTCTTAAATCAGCAGTTTATGAACTAATGTTTGAAAAAACCCCAAAAGAAATAGTTATCAATGAAATTGTGGAATTAGCTAAGAAATATGGAGATGCTAAGTCATATGAATTTTTAAATGGAGTTTTAGCTAAGATTTTATAGGATTAAAATCTCTAGTAAATAATTACTGGAGATTTTTTTTATTATAACTTTTAATTAAAAGTATATTAAAATAGTGATTTTTTTTAGAAAATATAGTAGAATATATTTATATGATTAAATAGTGAGGAAATACATGGAAATTATACTGAGGAACATAGAGAATATAGGAATGACAGGTATTATTGTTTCATTTAGTGCTTTTTTAATAGGAATAAAATTTCCAGATTGGGATTTTAAACTTAAATTAAAACATAGAAATATTCTAACTCACAGTCCTATAATCATATTTTTTCTTTTAAGTCTTTATAAGAATGATGAAAGTTATTTGTTTAGAATGTTTATCATGGGATTTTCCTGTGCAGTTGGAGTTCATTTAATTTTTGATTTTTTCCCAAAGGGCTGGGCAAGAGGAGCTTTGTTACACGTACCTGTTGTAGATAAAGAGTTGAGGAAAGATACATCTAAAATTTTAATGTTTATTTCTATAATGATATGCATCTATATTGTTATTAAATTAAGTTCTTCAACAGAAGAATATGTTTATTTATTAATATTATCTTTAATATATATATTAAAAAGTACAAAAAAAGAATCTAAATTATTTAGACCGCTTATTTTATTTTTGGTAATATTTTTATTTTTTGGTAATTTGAAATATGAAAAGTTTAATAAAAAGATTTATAGAAATATAAATTCTAAATTAAAAGATTCTAGTTTCATGAATGGGTTAAGTTATAAAATAAAATAATATTTTATAAATATAAATTGAAAGGAGAAACAATGAAGGATATTAATCTTTTATCAACAAAAGCAAAGGCAATAAGACAAGACATTATTAAAATGATCACCAAAGCAAATTCTGGACATCCAGGAGGGTCATTGTCAGCAACTGACATTTTAACTACATTATATTTCCACGAAATGAATGTTGACCCTAAAAACCCAAAAATGGAGGGAAGAGATAGATTTGTATTATCTAAAGGTCATGCTGCTCCAGCATTATATGCTGTACTTGCAGAAAAAGGTTACTTTGATAAAGAAATCCTTATGACATTAAGACAATATGGTTCTATATTACAAGGTCATCCAGATATGAAAAAAGTTCCAGGAGTTGAAATTTCAACTGGATCATTGGGACAAGGTCTTTCTGTTGCAAATGGAATGGCATTAAATGGAAAGATATTCAAAGATGATTATAGAGTATATGTTGTTATGGGAGATGGAGAACAACAAGAAGGTCAAATTTGGGAAGCTGCAATGACAGCAGCACACTACAAACTTGACAATGTATGTGCTTTTGTAGATAGTAATAATCTTCAAATTGACGGAAATGTAGACAAAGTAATGGGAGTAGAACCTTTAACTGATAAATGGAAATCTTTTGGATGGCATGTTATAGAAATAAATGGACATAATTTTGATGAAATAATATGTGCTTTAGATGAAGCTAAAACAGTTAAAAATAAACCAACTGTTGTAATTGCTAGAACAACTAAAGGTAAGGGAGTTTCATTTATGGAAAACGTATGTGGATTCCATGGAAAAGCGCCTACAAAAGAGCAAGAAGTGCAAGCTTTAGAAGAACTAAACAAATAAGGGGGATAACAATGGTAAAAAAGGCGACAAGAGAAGCTTATGGAGAAGCTTTAGCCGAATTAGGAAAAATAAATAAAGATGTAGTAGTACTAGATGCAGATTTATCTGGATCAACAAAAACTAGTATATTTAAAAAGTCTTTCCCAGAAAGACATATAAATGTTGGGATTGCAGAAGCAGATTTAATAGGAACTTCAGCAGGGGTTGCAACATGTGGAAAAGTTGTTTTTGCATCAACATTTGCAGTATTTGAAGCAGGAAGAGCTTTTGAACAAATTAGAAATACAGTGGCATATCCTAAATTAAATGTTAAAATTGCACCAACTCATGCAGGAATTTCAGTTGGAGAAGATGGTGGATCACATCAATCTATAGAAGACATTGCTTTAATGAGAGTTATACCTGGAATGGTAGTATTATGTCCAGCAGATGCAGTTGAAACAAAAAAAATGGTATATGCAGCAGCAGAATATGAAGGTCCTGTTTATATAAGAATGGGAAGATTAGGAGTTCCAGTTTTATTTGATGAAAATTATGATTTCCAAATAGGAATAGCTAATACAATAAAAGAAGGAACAGATGTGACAATAGTGGCTACAGGTCTTATGGTAGCAGAAGCTTTAGAAGCAGCAGAAGTATTAAAAGCTGAAGGAATTTCAGTAAGAGTTATA
This sequence comes from Fusobacterium sp. IOR10, assembly GCF_010367435.1. Classification (NCBI taxonomy): domain Bacteria; kingdom Fusobacteriati; phylum Fusobacteriota; class Fusobacteriia; order Fusobacteriales; family Fusobacteriaceae; genus Fusobacterium; species Fusobacterium sp. IOR10. The sequence continues at coordinate 20,537 of NZ_WJWY01000023.1, read as the reverse complement.
AATGCTGGGACTATAAAACCTTTAGATGGTGAAACAATATTAAAAGCAGCAAAAGAAACTAAATTTATAGTTACTGCAGAGGAACATTCTGTTATTGGTGGATTAGGTTCAGCTGTTTCAGAATTTTTATCAGAAGTACACCCAACAAAAATAAAAAAAGTTGGAATTTATGATAGATTTGGACAAAGTGGAACAGGGGCAGAATTATTAGAAAAGTATGAATTAACTTCTAAGAAATTAGTTTCTGTAATAAAAGAAAATCTATAAGTAATTACATTAAATAGAGGCAAATTTTATTTTGCCTCTATTTAATAATATTGAATGGAAGGAAGAAATTATGTTTAAAAAATTAGAAAAAGTACATAAAAAATCAAAAATTTATACAGATATAAAAAAAAGTTTTTTTAGCATTATTTTAGTTTCTATTCTTTTTAATTTTTTTATTTCAGGAATACTAAATTCAAATTATCAGTTAAATAAATTAAAGAATGTTAATTTTGTTTCAGCTGAACTTCAAAATAATATTTCCACAAAGGAAAAGGGAGATATTGAAAAATATTTACTTAATATCCCAGAAATAAAAAAAGTTATTTATATGGATAGCTATATTGCTTTTAAAAATTTACAGAGTAACCTGGGAATTGTTATTCCTAGAGGGGAAAATCCACTTCCAGATTCAATGAGAATATATTTTAATAATAATTCTTCTTTAGAAAAAATACAAAATATTTTAGATGAGGATAAAAGAATAAAGGAATATTTTATAAATGGAAGTTACTCAGAAGAAATAAATTCTCTGTCAAAACTCTATAAATTAATGAAAAATATATTTGTTGCAGGAAGTTTATTTTCATTAATAATATTATATTTTATAGTATCTTTACAAATTCAAAGTGATTATTTAGCAATGATAATAAATGGTAAAAGTGGTTCAAGGATAAAAATAAGAGCAAAAAATATAAATGTATTACAATTCACTTTGGGAATTTTAAGTGGAACAGCAATTTATTTTAACTTATACTTTATTTTAAGACAGTATATATTAAATTTAAATAAGAATATTAACATATTGAGCTTATTTCAAGTTCTTTATATTCAAAGCTTTTTAGTGCTTATTTTAATTATAATTGTTTGGAAATTTCCAGTAAAGAAGAGTGAAATTTTATGAGAATAGTATTACTTTATTTTTTAGTTTCAATATTATCATTTGGAAATTCAAATGTTAATCAAATGAAAGAAAAAATAAAAAAGTTAAACAATGAAATTAAAGTTAAACATGAAAGAATTGAAGTTATAGATAACACTAAAAAAACAGTTACTGAGCAAATCAAAGAAATAAAAAAAGAAATTTCAGAAATTTTAAAAGAGAGAAATGAAATTGAATTGGAAATTAAATCAATTATGAAAAATATTGATTATGGAGAAACAAATTTAAAGTTTTCTTCAAATGAACTTCAAAGAAAAAAATCAGAATTTGATGCTAAGATAATAGCCTGGAATAGGAGAAAAGAGTCTAAACTATCTTTCGAAGAAGAAGGAATATTAAAAAGACAATTTTCTAAAATATTGTATAACGATTTAAATAGAATGACAAAAATAAAAGATGTAACTCATGACATAAAAGAAGTTAAAGCTAACATAGAAAAGGAAAAAATTAAACTAGCAAAATTAAAAAATTCGTTAAATTTAAAAAAGAATCAAATCTCAAAGAAACAATATCAAAAAAATAAATTAATAAAACAATTAGAACAAGAAAAGAAATCTCATATTAATAAAATTTCAACACTGGAGAAACAGAAAAAAAGAATAGAAAAAGAAATAGAAAATATAATTAATTCTAGAATAAAAAATGTTGGAACAGTTAAGTATTCAACAGCTGTTTCTAAACTAGGAAGGGCAGTATATCCCCTTACAAATGGGAAGGTTGTTATGAATTTTAATGATCCTAAAACAAAATCTATTTCAAGTAATGGAATAGAAATGAGAGGAAAATTAGGAAATATTGTAAGGGCGTCCTTTAAAGGAGAAATAATTTATTCTGGTAAAATTCAAGGGTTAGGAAAAGTTATAATGGTAGACTATGGTTATAATACTATAGGTGTTTATGGAAATCTAATATCTTCTAAAGTAGTCCAAAATCAAAAGGTTGTTCAAGGTGAAGGGATAGGTATATTAGGTTATTCAATTAATAAAGTACCAAATTTATATTATGAAATTAGAATGAATTTAAAACCTATAAATCCTATGAATTTTTTAAAATAAGGGGTTAGTATGAAAAAAAAATGTGTAATATTCTATAATAAGGATAAAAGAAAAGCTATAGAAGCATACAAACAAATAACAAATTTTTTTAAAAAAAATAAGGTTTTAATTTTATCTTCAGAAAAAATCCTAGAGGCTGATTTTGCAATAGTTATTGGTGGAGACGGAACTTTACTTAGAGCTGCTAAGGAAATAATAAAAAAAAATTTAGTAACAATAGCAATAAACGCTGGGAGTTTGGGGTTTTTAACAGAAACAAAACTAGAAGAAGCTATTGATGCTTGCCAAAGTTTTTTAAATGGAAATTATAAAGTTGAAAAAAGAGGAATTTTAGAAATAAAAATAAATTCAGAAAAATTTTATGCATTAAATGAAGTTGTTTTTTCAAATGGTGGAATGGGAAAAAGGTTAACATCTTTAGATTTATTTTGTGATATAGATAAAATAAATAGATATAAAGGAGATGGAGTGATAATAGCAACTCCTACAGGGTCAACAGCCTACTCTCTTTCAGCAGGGGGACCAATACTATCCCATTATCTAGAAGCCATTCTAATAACTCCTATAGCTCCTCACAATCTAAGTAGTAGACCAATCGTAATAGATTCTAAAAGAAAAATTAGAGTAGAGCATGTTAAAGGATATGATAGATGCTTTATAATTGTAGATGGAGAAATGATTAGGCAAATAGAAGAAGATGATGAAATTGAAATAGAATATTCAGAAAAAACATTAAATTTATTTGTACATGAAAATAGAAATTATTATTCTGTTTTAAAGGAAAAATTAAGGTGGGGCGATAATTTATGTTAAAAGAACTTTTAATAGAAAATTTGGCTATAATAGAAAAATTAGATATTGAAATAGGTGGTGGATTAGTTGCTTTAACAGGTGAAACAGGAGCAGGAAAATCAATTATATTAAGTGGTGTAAACTTATTACTAGGGGAAAAGACTAAAGTTGATATATTGGGGACGGAAGATAAACCTTTAGTTGCTCAAGGTATTTTTAGTATTAATGAAAATCAAAAAAAAGAACTATTGGATTTGGGAATAGAAGTAGAAGATCAAGAAATAATTATAAGAAGAATTATAGAAAGAACAGGAAGAACAAAGGTTTTTGTAAATGGAGTTAGAATTTCTTTAGGATCTTTAAAAGAAATTATGAGAACACTAGTTGATATAGTAGGTCAACATTCACATCAAATGCTTTTGAATAAAGAAAATCATATTAAATTAATAGATAAATTTTCAGAAGAGGAAGCAATAGAAATTAGAGAAGAATTGGAAAACAACTTTAATTTATATAATGAAGTTAATAAAAAAATTAAATATATTGAAGATAGCAAAAAAGATTTAGCTGAGCGAAAAGAATTTTATGAATTTCAATTGCAAGAGATAAATAATGCACAGTTAACTTTAGGAGAAGATGAAGAACTTCAAGTGGAATATAAAAGACTTTTTAATGCTGGAAAAATTAAAGAAAAGTTAATGAGCTCAGAATTAGGATTAAAAAATGAAGAAATAAATGCTCTAAGTATAATACATACTTGTAAAAAAAATCTAGAAACAATATCTAGCTATGGAAAAGAATTTGAAGATATTTACGAACAAATAGAGAGAATTTATTATGAATTAGATGATTGTGTTAGTTCTATAGAAAACCTAAACAGTGAAATAGATATTGACGAAGCTAGACTTTCAGAAGTAATTGAAAGATTGGATTTACTAAAGAGATTAAAGGATAAATATGGAAAAACAATTGAAGATGTTTTGAATTTTAAAAATGATATTGAAAAAAAATTAAATAAATTAGATGAAAATGAATTTAAAGTTTCTAATTTAATAAAAAAAAGATGTGAGTACAAAGAAAAGTATTGGATTTATGCAAAAAAACTTAGAGAACTTAGAGAAAAACATATAAAAATAATAGAAAAAGAATTGATAAAAGAGCTTGAGTTTTTAAACATGAAAAATGTAAATGTAAAAATAAAATTAGAACCTAAAGAAGTAATGTCTAGAAATGGTTCAGACAGTGTTGAGATATTTATTTCAACAAATATTGGCCAAGAATTGAAACCTCTTCAAAAAATAGCTTCAGGGGGAGAAGTAAGTAGAATAATGTTAGCTCTAAAAGTCATTTTCTCAAGGGTGGACAATATTCCTATTTTAATCTTTGATGAAATTGATACAGGAGTAGGAGGAGAAACAGTCAGAAAAATAGCTGAAAAATTAGAGCAAATAGGAGAAAATGTTCAGGTTCTATGTATAACCCATTCTCCAGTAATAGCTTCAAAAGCAAGTGAACAATTTTATATAGAGAAAAAAATATACAATGAAAAAACTGTGGCAGTTGTAAGAAAATTAGCAGAAGAAGAAAGAATACTAGAGATTTCAAGGATGCTAGCAGGGGAAAATATAACTGAGGCAGTATCAGAGCATGCAAAGGAATTACTTTATAAATAGGAGTTAAGATGAACTTAAGTAATGAATTTTTTTATAAATTAGAAAGTGAAGAAATTGTATCGAGAATAAGCATAGAATTTTATAAAAAGGATATATTGGATTTTGAAGAATATTTAAATGGAAAGGACATTTTAGAGGTAACACAAGAAGATATAATGGTTTATTTGAAATATTTAAAATCAAAGTATGCTGAAAATTCAATAATTAGAAAAATAACATCATTAAAGTCAATGTATAAGTATTTTGTTAAAAAAGATTATATAGCTACTTCCCCAGTTGAAAAAATTAGTACAACTAGAAAACATATAAAAATTGGGAAAAAAATAAAAGGATATGAGATTAAGGCAATATTAGATGTTTGTGGAGAAAGTAGAAAAGAAAAAAGAGATAGCTTAATTATTAAACTTTTATCAGAAACAGGATTAAAAATATCTGAAGTGTTAAATTTAGAGGCTATAAGATTAAAAAAAAATAATTATAAAAGTTTTATAATTAATAGAGGAAATGAGTATATTATTACAGAAATATCTATAGATCTTTCTCATGAATTAAGGGAATATGTGGAAAAATTAGAAATAGAGTTGGATTCCCATGTGGATAAAATTTTTTATGATATAACAAATCAAAATTTTAAAGATAGATTTATAAAATATGGGAAAAAAGCTAATTTGGAAAGGGAAGTTTTACCTAGCATGATAAGAAACAAATGCATTTCTGAAAGAAAAAAAGAAATGTTAAATTCAATAAAGGAAAATAGATTAGAAGAAATAAGAAAAGAGTATTTAAAAATAGGAATAGGAGATGAGAATTAATGAAAGCAGGATTTATTGCGGTTGTAGGGAGACCTAACGTAGGGAAATCAACCCTTATAAATAAATTAGTTGATGAAAAAGTAGCAATAGTTTCAAATAAAGCAGGAACAACAAGAGAAAATATAAAAGGAATAGTAAATGTGAAGGGGAATCAGTACATATTTATAGATACTCCTGGAATACATAAACCGAAACATTTATTAGGGGAATACATGACAAATAGTGCAATTAGAATACTTAAAGATGTTGACGCTATTTTAATGATGTTAGACGGAACTCAAGAAATAAGTACAGGGGATCAATTTGTTATGGAAAGAGTTCTATCGGCTAAAAAGACTCCTAGAATTCTAGTTATTAATAAAATTGATAAACTGAACGATGAAGAGTTAGAAAATAAAAGGGAAGAAGTAAAAGAAAAATTAGGGAAATTTGATGGGATTGTTGAAATAGCAGGAGAATATGGAATTGGTGTTCCTCAATTATTAGACAGATTGGAAATGTTTTTAGATGAAGATGTTCAATATTACCCAGAAGACATGTATACTGATATGCCAATTTACAGAATAATGACTGAAATAGTTAGAGAAAAAATCCTTGTGAAAACTAGAGATGAAATTCCTCATTCAGTTGCAATAGAAATAATAAATGTTGAAAAAAGAGATGAAGGTAAAGATAAATTTAACGTAAATATTTATGTTGAAAGAGATTCTCAAAAGGGTATTATAATAGGAAAAGGCGGTAAAATGCTAAAAGAAATAGGGACAGAAGCAAGAAAAGAAATGGAAAAGTTATTAGATAGACCAATATACTTAGAACTTTGGGTAAAAGTTAAAAGTGATTGGAGAAAGAAAAAACCTTTCTTAAAAGAATTAGGTTATTTTGACGAAAAATAAAAATATGAAAATAAAAAAGAAAGAACCTCTCACTTTTGTGGGGTTCTTTCTTTTTTATTTATTAAAGTTTAGGGTAGGAAATCTTTAAAACGTCACCAGAGTTCTAAAGAGAGATTTTAATCTCAAATACATAGTACCATATAATATTTTGTGTGTCAAACCTTTTTTTTAACAAAATAAAAGATGGGTTCTCCCATCTTTTATTGGTTATATTTATTTTTGACTTTTACTTATTTTTATAATTGAAAATAATAATATAATAGCTCCAAATGATTGAATAGCTGTTAATAAATTTTTATTAAAGATATAATCAAATAAAACTGATGAAATAGGAAAAGCTAATTCACAAATAGTTGCAACACTGGCAGTAATATATTGAAGACCTTTATAATAAATCATAATTGCCATACTACCAGAAGTAAGAGCTATAACAATAAAAATAAACCACTGGAAACCAGTTACATCTAAAATTAAATTCAATTGTTTATTGTAAAGAACAATTAAAAAAGTAATGATAGAAGTAAAGCAAAATCTTGTATAAAGAGCAGTTATAAATGATGAATTAGTAAGAATTTTCTTTCCAAAAACAGTTGAACTTCCAAAGGCAAAAGCAGCAAACAAAGCATACATTCCAGCTAAAGCTATATTATCTCCATCATAAGAATGAGGTAAGGAAAATTCAAATGTCATTATATATCCTCCAATTAATGCTAAAAGAGCAAAAAAGAGAAAATTATTTTTTATTTTTTCCTTAAGAATAATTCTAGCTAAAACAATTGCAAAAATAGGTTGCGCTTTTTGTAATAGAGTAACAACAGTTAAATGTTGAAAATTAACTAAAAATAAAGCTTTAACTATCGCTAAAGTTCCTAAAGTCCCTCCAAATAAGGCCACAAGAAAAAAATAAAATAAATCTTGCTTAGGGAGAGAAGTTATATTCTTAAATTCTCTTTTTCCAATGAATAAGGTCATAGTAATAAAAGGTATAAAATGTAACATAAAAACCACAAAAGGGACTTTTAGTTTGAATAATCTTGGAGTTAAAACAATTGAATCCAACCCCCATAAAGATGCAGCAAAGCAAACTAATATAGCTCCTAAATATTTTTTTTCTAAATGTTTAAACAATAGATTCCTCCTAAAAAAGACAGATTTGATTAGTATCGCTTAAATTCTCAACAGCATTAATTGACTTTAGTTTATCTAAAGTAGTTGAAGAAATTTTAGTTCGACGTTTTAAATCTTCATAAGAAAGAAATTGGTCACTATTTCTTTCTTTAATTAAATTTTCAATAACACTAGATCCAAGACCATTAATTCCAAGAAGAGGAACTCTTATTTTTCCATCTTCAATTGTAAATTTAAAACCTTCAGATTTGTATAAATCAATTTTTAAAAATTCAAATCCTCGAGCGTACATCTCTATAACAATTTCACAAATAGAAAATTGAGTTTTCTTTTTCACATCTAGCTTAGACTCTTGTTTTAGTTCTTCTAATTTTGCCTTAGCCAAATCACTATTTCCCATAATTTCAAAATCAAAATCATCAATTTTTCTAGTTAAATAAGCTGCATAGAAAGCTAAAGGATAATGAACTTTAAAATATGCAATTCTCATAGCCATCATAACATAAGCAACAGCATGACCTTTTGGGAACATATATTTTATTTTTTTACAAGATTCAATATACCAATCTTTAACATTTTTTTCTTTTAATATATCAGAGTATTTTTGCCACTGTTCAGGATCTTTAGAAGGCTTTCCTTTTCTGACAAACTCCATTATTTTAAAAGCAGTTAATTTTTCAATGCCATTATCAATAAGATAGTTCATAATATCGTCTCTAACTGTGATAACATCAGATAGAGTTGCTTTCCCTTCTCTTATAAATTGTTGGGCATTATTAAGCCAAACATCAGTACCATGAGAAAGACCAGAAATTCTAACTAGTTCGGCAAAAGTTTTAGGACGAGTATCCACAAGCATTTGTCTAACAAACTGAGTACCAAATTCAGGAACACCAAATGTTCCAATAGTTGAACCAATGTCTTCAGGAGAAACATTTAATATGTCAGTTCCAGAAAATAGTTGAAGAGTATCGCTATCAGCAATTGGAATATCATATATGTTTACTCCAGTATATTCTTGTAGCATTTTAATAGTTGTAGGATCATCATGTCCAAGGATATCCAATTTAACAAGCTGTTCATCCATAACGTGATAATCAAAATGAGTAGTGATAGAGTCATTATTAATGTCATTAGCAGGGTGCTGGATAGGACAAAAATCATAGACCTCCATATTTTTAGGAACAATAACCATTCCTCCAGGATGTTGCCCAGTTGTTTTTTTAGCACCTTCAACTTTAGCAGCTCTTCTAAAAATTTCAGCATTATTTCCAGAAATTTCATGATCTTCAAAGAATTTTCTTACATACCCAATGGCATTTTTTTCTGCTAAAGTGGAAATTGTTCCAGCTTTAAATACGTTGGATTTTCCAAACATTTCTTCACAATATCTATGAATTTCAGATTGATATTCTCCAGAAAAATTAAGATCAATGTCAGGAACTTTATCCCCATCGAATCCCATAAAAACTTCAAATGGAATAGCGTGTCCATCTCTTTTCAAAAGTTTTCCACATTTAGGACAATTTTTTTCTGGTAAATCTACACCAGCTCCTTCTTTGTCAGTAAATTCAGAATATTTACATTCTGGATTTTCACAAATATAATGGGGGTACAATGCATTAACTTCAGTTATTCCCATCATAAAAGCAACAAGAGAAGAACCTACAGATCCTCTAGAACCAACAAGATAACCATTGTCTAGAGATTTTTTTACAAGCTTTTGAGCAGATAAATAAAGAACAGAAAATCCATGATTTATAATGGAATTAAGCTCTCTTTCTAATCTTTTATTTACTATTTCAGGAAGCGGATTTCCATAAATACGATGAGCTTTTTCATATGTCATATCCCTAACAATATTTTCAGAATTATCTAGTTCAGGGGGATAAAATCCATCTGGAATAGGTTGAACTTTTTCAATTTTATCAGCAATAGCATTAGTATTTTTAATTACAATTTCTTTAGCAATATCTGTACCTAAATAAGAAAACTCTTCAAGTAGTTCATTTGTTGTTTTAAAATAAAATCCATTATCAATTAAATATTGTCTTTTATTGAAGGCTGTTCCACTACCATAAAGCAAGATACTTCTTATATTAGCTTCATCTCTTTCTAAGTAATGGACATTTGAACTAGCAGTGACTAATTTATTATATTTTTGACATAGGTTATAAATATAAGAGTTCATATTTTCAACTGCTTTATAATTGGAAATTCTATTTGTACCATCTTCTTCTATAAGTTCATTGAAATTTTCTTTAGATAAAAGCTCAACATAATCATAAAATTGAATAGATTCTTCCACACCTTTGAAATTATAATCTAAATAATTTGAAGAAATATCATTGGTATTTCTATAGTGGACAGTTGTACTTCCACCTATTAAAAGACCTTTTCTAAGGGCTTGAACCTCACTTTTTAAGATTCTAGCTTTTTTACTACCAAAATGATCTTTATGTGCTAATGATACTAATTTATATAAATTTTTCAAACCTTCTTGATTTTGAACAAGGGCAATGATATTAATTGTATCTTGTTTTTCCACATTAAGTGGGAAAGCTCCAGTAATATCTTTTAAATTTGTAATTCCTATATCAAAATACTTGTTTAAGAAGATTACAAACATTCCTGCAGTTGCTTGAGAATCATCAACAGCTCTATGATGACTTTCAAGTGCAACCCCTAATTTTTTAGTAAGAGGACCTAATCCAAAACTCTTTAAATTTGGCATAACATCTCTAGCCATTTGAAGAGTATCTATAACAGTTGGATCAAAATCAATATTTAATATTTTCTTGCAATCTCTTCTAATGAAACTCATATCAAATTTGGCATTATGGGCTACTAAAGTAGCATCTTTAGAAAATTCAATAAATTTAGGTAAGACCTCTTCTATTCCCAAAGCGTCAGCTACCATAGCATCTGAAATACTAGTTAATTTTTGAATTTTTTCAGGAATTTTATTTTTAGGTTTAACAAATTCAGAGAATTTATCAATAATCCTAGTACCTTTTAGTTTTATAGCTCCAACTTCAATAATTTCATTATCATGGGAGTTAAGGCCTGTAGTTTCCAAGTCAAAAACAACAAAGGTTTCTTCTTCAATAGGTATATCTTTTGGATTTAGAACCATAGGTTTTTCATCATCAATCATGTACATTTCGCATCCTAAAATAGCTTTAAAATCTTTATCTTTTTTAGTTTGATTAAAGGCTATTGGGAAAGTATGAACAACTGAATAGTCAGTAATAGCCATGCTTTTATGTCCAAAAGATTTAGCAGTATTTATTAAATCAGTTATTTCAGTGACACCTACCATTTCACTCATTTTACTGTGAGTGTGTAATTCAACCATTTTTTCTTCAGAGGTATCAACTTTAGTTTCTTTGGTTATATCTAATTTATTAATGGATGAAGCTATTAATACCTCTTCATTGTCAGAAAATTTATCCAATTGTTTTCTACCACTGGCTTTAATAAAGTTTTCAACCTCAATATCATCATTGGCATTATTTTTTTGGAATTTTTTTATAGTTAAAGAATTAGAATTATCAGTTATTCTAAATGTTTTTAAAATAGTACCATTTTTTAATTCTCTAGATTCAACACTAAAAACTTCCCCTTGAATAATACAAGATTCACCCTCATAAATATCTTTAAATTCACCAATTGAAATAGGTGTCCCTTTTATTTTTCTAGAATTTCTTTTAACAGCTTTATTTGTCCAAGTATCACTTGAATTATTTTCTTTTGATAACTGTGGGTTAGCTTTAATTTCAGCTATCTCCTTATCTATCTTTTCACTTAAAGTAAAAATTATGTTTTCTTTTTCTTTTTCTAATTTATCTATTTCCTTTGAAAAATCTCCAGGAATAAAAAAAACATTAAAATTATTTATTCCAAATTCAGCAAGAATTCTTTCTAATTTAATATTTATTTTTGAGTCATATAAATTTTCAATAGCGATTTTATTTTTAAGTTCAATCATAATTTTGTTTTGCTCAATATTGATTCTATAGAGAAAAAGAAAAGATTTAGATGTGGCATTATTTTCCTTTAATTTATAAATAGCCTTATCAACAATATCAATAAGTGTTTCCTTTGATATTTCGTTATCTTTGTAAGTAATTTCAAACTCTACTGAAACAGAAGAACCAAATGTTTTTCTTAATTCTTTGGAGATTAAGTCAGTTTCAAAAATAAAAGAAGGGTTCTTAACTGAGCATTTTATTTTTAAAGTTTTAGTTTTGTTAAAGAATAAAATTAATTTTACAAAGATATTCTTAGCTCCTAAATAATGAAAGAAATCTTCTTTAGGAGCAATTTTAATTTTTTTATTCATATTAATCTCCCAATGGTAATATTATTTTTCCCCAAGAACTCTATCTAAGATAATAGATACAGCAGCTCTAACAGAAAGATGATTATATTTAGTAGTTCCTCTTATAGGTTCTAAGATATAATCAGACATGTCCATAACTTCTTTTATAAGCCCCCAACCAGTTCCAAATAAAAATAAATAAGGTTTATCATCATTAAATATTTTATCAGAAAGTCCAGTATAGCTAATTGAATTAGGATAAATATGTGCTGAAGTTGTTATGATAACAGGTTTTTCCCCTTCAGTTTTTTCAATATCTAAAATAGCTTCTTCTAAAGAGTCCTTTACTTTTGTATGTTTAAAAGCAGATTCTCTATCCTTATTATATTCTCCACCAGATCCATCTTGCCAGTAACCAATAATTCTTTGAGTAAGTTGTTTTTGTGCTTCAACAGGAACAATTAAATCATATTCTTTGATATTATAAGTTCTACAAGTTCTAGAAATATCATGAATATCAAAATTTGTAACAGAAGTACATACAGTCTCCATATTTTTATTGTAAACTGGGTAATGCACTAGAGCTAAGTATATTTTATTTCTCATAATTGATTTTCCACCTTTTTTAGTTATTATCTAATTCTAAAATTATTTCTTTTAATAATTTTTTTTCCAAGTCATTTAGGACCTTATTTTTTAATAAATCAGGTCTTCTAATATAAGTTCTTTTTAAACTTTCTTTGATTCTCCATTCTTTAATTTTTCTATGATTTCCTGAAATTAATACATCTGGAACTTTTAATCCTTTATATTCTGCAGGTCTTGTGTATTGAGGGTAATCTAACAAACCATTAAAAAATGAATCATTTTCATAGGAAGCTTTTTTAATAACCCCAGGAATAAGCCTAGATATAGTGTCAATTATAACCATAGCTGGGATTTCCCCACCAGTTAAAACGTAATCTCCAATGGAGATTTCCAAATCAACTTTTTCATTGACAACTCTTTCATCAATTCCTTCATAATGACCAGCAATAATAGTTATTTCATCTTCTTTTTTTAAATTAATTGCAAGTTGCTGATCAAAAGTCTTACCTTGGGGAGATGTGTAAATAATTTTCCCTTGGCATTGTTCCAATGCACGAAAAAGAGGCTCAGGTTTCATAACCATTCCTCCCTCTCCACCAAATGGAATATCATCAGCTTGTTTATGTTTATCAAAACAAAAATCTCTGATATTTATTACATTAATTTCTATTAAATTATTTTTTACAGCTCTTCCAATAATGCTTTGATTTTTAAAAGCATGGAAAAGTTCAGGAAATAAAGTTAAAATATTTATTTTCAAATTATACCCCTTTATATTTAAGTTATTTTTTTATTTTTAATTCTCTCATACCTTCCCAAAGATCCACAACTATTTTGTTTTCAGAAAAATTAATATCTTTAATGAAAGGTTCTATTTTAGGAATCATAGCTTCATAATCATTATCAGTAACTACAATAATATCATGAGCAGCAGTATCAAAAACCTCTGTGACAGTTCCAATAAAAGTCTCATCTTCTAAAAAAACTTTCATTTTAAGAAGATCTTGCAATAGATATTCCCCTTCAGCTAATCCTAAAACATTTCTATTTACTTTTATTATTCCATTATGTAAGATATTAGCTTCTGTTTTATTCTTAATTTCTGCAAATTCAATTGTATATTTTTCTCCAACAAGTCTAGATACTTTAGTGACTGTAAGTATAATCTTTTCCCCAGTAGCTTTTACAATTAAAACTTTTTCATTAATAAGTACATTGGGATCGCTTATATTAAGATTTGATTTTACAACACCTTTTAAATGGTGAGTTCCAGATATTTTTCCAATAGTAACTAAATTCATTTTTTCTCCTAATCTAAAAATTCCACATTAACATTTAATTTGTCTTTAACACCTGCAGCTTGCATAACTCCTCTGATAGCATTAGCAGTGAGACCATTTTTACCAATAACTCTTCCCATTTCTCCCTTAGCAACATTAACTTTGAAGATAACAGTATCGTCTATAAGTTCATAAGAGATTCTTATTAATTCTTCATGTTCAACAAGACCACTTAAAATATATTTTAGTAAATTTTCTAATCGTTCCATTTATAACCTCCGTTTTTATTATAAATTACCATTCCACAAACCTTCACTAAGAATTTCAATTTCAACATAATTTTCTCCCAAATCAAGGATTATTTCCTTTGCTATGTCTTTAAAATCTGTAGTGGTAATTATTGTAATTAATCCTTTTTTAGGATCGTTGGTTCTTACAACTCCAATACCTTCATAAGCTTCCATGATTTTATTAATAAAATCAATATCTTCTTTTCTAGTTTGAATAAAAAATTCATAACTTTTCATATAAACACTCCTAATTATAAAATAAGACTGAATAAATTTTAATATTCAGCCTTATTTTTTCATTTATTTGTTTTCAAATAAGTTAGCTAATTCTATAAATTTATCAATAGTTATATTTTCAGCTCTTTCATTTGGAGATATTCCCAAAATTTCTAATTTTTCTTTTATAAAATCTTTAGAAAAATGTAGAGTTGATAAATTATTTACAATATTTTTTCTCTTGTTTGAAAAAGATGCTTTTACATATTTAAAAAATAATTCCTCTGAAATTTCATTTTCATATTTTTTATCTTTGTGTAGTTTTATAGAAATAAATCCTGAATCAACTTTAGGAATTGGTGTGAAAGATTCCTTTGGAATAGTGAATAGATATTCTCCTTTTCCAAAAAATTCAACAGCTAGCGTAAGGATACTTCTTTCTTTTCCAGAAGTAGCACAAATTCTTTCTCCAACTTCCTTTTGAACCATTAAATAAATTTCGTTGATTTTGTCTCTATGAGAAATTAATTTATTAACTATTGGAGAGGTAATGTAATAAGGAATATTAGCAATGACTTTAGTATTTGAAACTAAAACTTCATTTAAATCTACCTCTAATATATCTCCCATAATTAAGTTAAATTTCTTTTCATTTTCAAATTTTGCTTTAAGAAGTTTTTCTAAATCAGTGTCAATTTCAACACAATTTACTCTTTTAGATTTTTTTAATAAAAGTTCAGTTAAAGCCCCTTCTCCAGGACCTATTTCTAAAATCTCCTCATTTTCACAAGGATTTGAAACTTCAATTATCATATCTAATATATTATTTTGATCAGTTAAAAAATTTTGACCATATTTTTTTTTATGTTTAAATGACATTATATCTCCTATTTTTTTTGAATAAATTTTCCAACGAAAGGTAAGTTTCTATATTTTTCATCTAAGTCTAATCCATATCCAACGACGAATTCATCTGGAATTTCAAAACCGATATATTCTCCCTTAACATCAACTTTTCTTCTACTAGGTTTATCTAAAAGAGAGCAAACCTTTATAGAATTAGGCATTTTTTTCACTAAGAAATCTTTAACATTAGCAATAGTAAGACCTGTATCAATAATATCTTCTATAATAAGAACATCTTTTCCAGTTAAATCTTCATCAACATCTTTTAGTATTTTAACGACTCCTGTAGAATCTATTCCTCCACCATAACTAGAAACTTTCATAAAATCCATTGCTAAATCAATATTCATGCTCTTTGTTAGCTCAGCCATAAACATAACAGAACCTTTTAAAAGACCAACACAAACTAAATCTTTATCTTTATAATCTTCAGCAATTATACTTGCTAATTCCTTGATACGTGATTCTACTTTTTCTTTAGGGATTAAAATCTCTATACTACCTTCCATAATTTCCTCCTGAATATATTTAAACTTTACAAAATTAATCATAAATTATACATTTTATTTTATCATTTAAGGTATGTTTTAGCAAGTTAAATATTGATATTTTAAGATTTATATGATAACATTTTACTAGGTACAATTAAAGAATTTTTGTACTAATCAGGAGGAAAAATGAAAAAAAAATTACAAATAGGATTTTCCTGCATACTAGTATTGTTAACATTATTTTTTACTATGAATATATTTTTAGATAAATATTTCAACAAAAATTTTTATGTTAATCCAGATTTTAAAGGAATGACACTAGAAGAAGTAAAGGATAAAATTCCAAAGGGAGTACTACAAGTAGAAGTATTAGGAAAAGACTTTTCTAAATTACCAGTGGGACAAATATTTATGCAAAAACCAGAAGCTGGTCATATTGTAAAAAAGGGAAGAGTTATTAAAATATGGATTAGTCTTGGGGAAAATTATTATGAAGTTCCTGATTTTTCTGGACAACAATTATTCCAAGTGAAAAGAATACTGGAAGAAAGAGGAATAAAAATAAAAAATATAGCAAGAACAGATTATCCCCTTGCTTATAATTCAGTAATAGCAACTAATCCTAGAGCAGGAGAAATTGTAAATTCTAAAGATGGGATATCCATATTAACAAGTAACAGAACTTCAAACAAGATGGTTGAAATTCCAGATATTATTGGTTTTTCATTGGAAGAAGCTAAAGAAATATTAAAAAAGAAATCAATATTTATAGGAGAAGTTGAAACAATAGAAGTCAAAGGTCTTGAATCAGGGATTGTTGTGGATACAAATCTAGAAACTAAAAGTAAAATTTCATCAGGTTCTAGTATAAATTTAGTGATTTCCAAATAAGGAGTTGGTATATATAAAAGGAAGAATAATTAATAAGGTTCAAGGTTTTTATTATGTTAAAACAGAAGATGAAACTTATGAGTGTAAACTTAGGGGAATTCTAAAAAGAAATGATAAAAAAGATAACTGTGTTGTGGGAGATTTTGTAGAAATATCTGAAGAAGGAAATATAATAAAAATATATGAAAGAAAAAATATTATAAATAGACCTTTAGTTTCAAATGTGGATTTTTTAGTTATACAATTTGCAACAAAGGATCCAGCTATAGATTTTGGAAGATTAAATATTTTGTTGCTAAATAGTTTTTATTATAAGGTTGCTCCAATTGTAGTAATAAACAAAATAGATTTAATATCAGAAGATGAAAAAAATCAGTTAAAGGAAAAATTAAAATATTTAGAAAGTATAAATATACCTGTTTTTTTAATTTCAACATATGATAAAATAGGTATAGATAGTCTTGAAAAGATTATGAAAAATAAGACAGTAGCCTTTGGAGGACCTAGTGGAGTTGGAAAATCAAGTGTTCTTAATTTTCTGCAAGATTCTAAAGAGTTAGTAGTTGGAGAAACAAGTAAAAGGTTAAAAGCTGGGAAACATACAACAAGGGATTCTAAATTATTACCATCTATTTGTGGAGGTTATGTAATTGATACACCAGGTTTTTCATCAATAGAGTTGCCACCAATAAAAGACTATAATGAATTAATATCATTGTTTTCAGAATTTTCAATTGAAGATGGAAATCGTTGTAAATATTTAGATTGTAGACATATTAACGAACCAAATTGTGTAATAAAAGAAAAGGTAAAAAGTGGGGAAATATCTGAAACAAGATATAATTTTTATAAACAAGTATATGAAAAATTAAAAGATGAAAGGTGGAAAAATCATGAAAAATATTAAAATAGCTCCTTCAATACTATCAGCAGACTTTAGCAAATTAGGGGAGGAGATTATAAGCATAGATAAAGCAGGTGCAGACTGGGTCCATATAGATGTTATGGATGGAGCCTTTGTTCCTAATATAACTTTTGGAGCACCAGTAATAAAATGCGTTAGAGAAAAGACAAAACTTCCCTTCGATGTTCATTTAATGATAATGAATCCTGAAAGATATATAGAAGATTTTGTAAAAGCAGGTGCAGATATAATTGTTGTACATGCAGAATCAACAAATCATTTACATAGGGTTATTCAACAAATAAAATCATATGGAGTTAAAGCAGGGATTTCTTTAAATCCAGGAACATCTCCAGATGCATTGAAATATTTAATAAATGATTTAGATTTAGTTTTAGTAATGAGTGTTAACCCTGGATTTGGAGGGCAAACTTTTATAGAAAGTTCAGTTGAAAAAATAAAAGAAATTAGAAAAATGAATAAAGACGTTGACATAGAAGTTGATGGTGGAATCACAGATAAAACAATAATAAAATGTAAGGAAGCTGGAGCTAATATTTTTGTTGCAGGCTCTTATGTTTTTAAAGGAGATTATAGAGAAAGAATCTCTAATCTTAAAAAGGAGGAATAGTATGTCTTATATAAAAGAAGTAAATGAAATATTTGAAAAATTTTATAAATTATTTTATGAGTCTGAAGATTTAGCTTTAAAGAATGGAATTAAATGTTTAAGCCACACAGAATTACACATAATAGAAGCTATGGGTGAAGATTCAATAACAATGAATACTTTATCTGAGAGATTGGGAATAACAATGGGAACAGCTACAGTTGCAATTACAAAGCTAGAAGAAAAAGGATTTGCAATGAGAGTTAGATCCAATATAGATAGAAGAAAAGTGTATGTGTCATTGACTCCTAAAGGAAGAAAAGCACTAGAATATCATAATAATTATCACAAGAAAATAATGACAACTATTACAGAAAATATAAATGAAGATGATTTAAATGTATTTTTAGAAACTTTTGAAAAGATATTGGAAAATTTAAAAAATAAGTCAAGATTTTTAAAACCTAGTTCAATAACTGATTTTCCAATTGGCTCAAAAGTATCTGTAATTGAAATAAAAGGAACACCAATAGTACAAGATTATTTTATGGGAAATGGAATAAATTCCTGTAATGATTTAATGATAGAAAACATAAAAGAAAATGAGAAAATAATTCTAAAAAAAGAAGACGGGAAACTTTTAGAATTAAATGTACTAGATGCTAAAAATATAATTGTAGTTAGAAAGGAAAATTAATGTTATATTTAGATGGAATTTCTCTTTCTAAGATTATTCCTGAATTGGAAGAAGAGATATTAAATAAAAAGGTGGGAAAAATTTTTCAAAATTCCACTTTATCCTTAAGTTTGCATTTTGGGAAAAAAAAATTAAATTTTTCATGTAGTCCGTCTTTTCCAATATGCTATATAATAGATAAAAAAGAAGAAAGAATCATAGAGGAAAACTCAAATTTTTTAATGATTTTAAGAAAATACATAGTTAACTCCTCTTTAAAAAAAATAGAACAATTAGGATATGATAGAATACTTAAATTTACTTTTTTAAAGGTTAATGCTTTAGGAGAGAATGAAAAAAATTATTTATATTTTGAAATAATGGGAAAGCGTTCAAATATAATTTTAACAGATGAAAATGAAGAAATTATAGGGTTATTAAAAAGGTTTGCCATAGAAGAAAATGCTTTGAGATTTTTATTTAAGGGAGCTAAGTATGCACAACCAATAGTATCCCAAAAAGAAAATCCAGAATCAACTAATAGGGAAAAATTTAATAAGTATTTAATTGAAAATACTCTATTACAAAATATAGATGGAATAGGGAAAAAAACAGTGGAAATTCTAAAATCCTATGAAGATTTAGAGAATATTTTAAAAGCACCAATTAGATCTAGGATATATTTTAAAGATGGGACTCCAATGTTAGGGACAGTTCTAGAAATACAACCTAAAGAATATGATGAAATAAAAGATTATGAAACTTTTAATGAAATGGTTACAGAATATGTAAACTCAAAATTACTAGCTTCATCCCTTGTAGTATTAAAAAATAGATTATTGTCTAAAGTTGAAAAAGAAATAAAAAAATCAAAAAAAGTAATTAAAAATATTGAAAAAGACATGATAATTATGGCTAATTATAAGGATTATAAAATTTTAGGAGATATCTTTGCATCAGTTATTTACTCTGTGAAAAAGGGAGATAAAAGTGTAAAAGCTTACGATTTTTATAATGAAAAAGAAATAGAAATAGAAATAGAAATTGATCCACTTTTAAGTCCTCAAAGTAATCTTAATAAAATTTATAAAAAATATTCTAAATTGAAAAAAGGATTGGAAATTTCCAATGAAAGAATTATTGAATATAAAAATAAGAAGTCATATTTAGAAAGTGTTTTATTCTTTATAAATACAAGTGAAACAACTGAACAATTAAAAAATATAGAAACAGAATTAACAGATGAAAAAATAATAACATCTAAAGTTAAAAGAAAAATAAAAAAACAAAAAAAAGCCAAAGAACCAACATATGGGACAGTTGAATTAGGAGATAAAATTATTTATTTTGGTAGAAATAATAAGGAAAATGATTATTTGACATTTAAATTTGCTAATAAAAATGATATTTGGTTTCATATAAAAGATATACCAGGTTCTCATATAATAGTGAGAAAGGAAGATTTTGAAGATTCTGAAGAGTTTATTGTGAAAATAGCACAACTTGCAGCACATTATTCAAAGGCTTCAGTTGGAGAAAAAGTAACAGTTGATTATACAGAGAAAAAGAATTTAAATAAACCAAAGGGAGCTCCTCTTGGTTTTGTAACATATAATGTATTTAAAGCAATTATAGTGGAAACTCCAAGTAAAAAAATATAAGAAAAGCACCTTTATGTAGTGAACCCATTTTCTTGGACATGAAATTTAATATTTAATTTAAGGATTGATTCCTGTATTCTGCAGGAGTTAATCCTTTTAATTTTATTTTAATTCTCTGATTATTATAATAATCAATATAA
>NZ_WJWY01000022.1 GCF_010367435.1 Fusobacterium sp. IOR10 | reverse complement strand
TAAGAAATAGAATTTTAATTTATAGCAATTTAACAAAAATAAAAATTCCTTCAGCATAAAGCTGAAGGAACAAAAACATTATTTATTTTTTTATTTTTCTCCACCAACACCAGTTGACAAAGAACCTTTTTTATTTTATTTTTTCTATTTCTATATAATTTATATTTTTTTGAAATTTATTTAAAAATAATTCTTCAAACTCTGTTAAAATATTATTTTCAGATTTTTCACTATTATGTAAATCACAAGTATTATAAACAACCTTATAATTTTTTAATTCTTTAGATAGTTCTAATACATCTTCATAATAGGCGTCATGGTCTGTTTTAAAAAATAATTTTCCTCCAATCTTTAAAACTTTATCTAAAGTTTCAAATAAAGGTAGCTGAATTATTCTATTTCTTTCATTTCCTTCCCAAGGATCTGGAAAGTTTATATACATTCCTGAAATTTCATTTTCACCAACAAATTCAGGTATTTCTTCCCCAAATCTTTTTATAAATAATACATTTTTTAAATCAATTTTTTTTGATTTTCTAGCAGAAGTGTGTAATCTTTTAAATCTAAGCTCAATGGCTATATGATTTACTTTTGGATATTTTTCACACATACCTATTGCAAAATTCCCACTTCCTGAACCTATTTCCACATATATTGGATTATTATTTCCAAAATATTCTTTCCATTTTCCCTTATATGAATCCATAATTTCTTTGTCATACATTATGTATTCTGGATATTCCTTTAATCTTTCCATATATGGGTTATAATTTTTTTTAGGTCTCTTGAAAAAATGACTCCAATATTCTTTTTTTATTTGATCTGACATTAATCCTCCAAATTTATTTTATTATTTTATCTATTTCTTGTAATATTTTTAAAGCTACATTTCTATTTTCATTGAAGAAATCTTCTATTTCTTTATTTTCAACAGTGTGATTTTCTATTACTTCTATTGACTTTAATATATCCTTAGAATTTTCAACTTTAAAACCTATGTTTCTTTTTAGAATTTCTTTAGAAATATCCTTTACATTTTGAAGATACTTTCCAAAAATAGGAGTTTTCCTAAAAAATAATGGTTCTAGCAGGCTGTGTCCTCCAATATTTACCAAGGTTCCCCCTACAAAGGCAACATCACTAATAGAATAAAACTTCCTTAAAATACCCATTTCATCAACTATTATAATATCTTTTTCCCCTTGTTCATCTTTGATTTCACTTAATTTTTCAAAGGAAAAGTTGTTATCCAATAATAATTTTTCTAGTTTAGGAATTCTCTCCAAATGTCTAGGAACTAGAACTAAAACATAGTTTTTTAGATTTTTAAAAACTTCTAATAAAATCTCATCTTCCCCTGTTCTAGTACTTCCTGCAACTAATATTTTTCTATTTCCTGCTTTTATTTTATTTTTTAGTTCTAATTTTTCTTCCATTGAATAATCTTCTATTTCAATATCAAATTTTAAATTTCCAACAACAAAAACCTTAGATTCTGTAGCACCTATCTCTTTTATCCTCTTTGCATCTATTTCAGTTTGCATGTAAAATTTATCTATTTCCCCTGTTAATAAAGCCTTAGTAATAGATTTTAATTTTAAATATTTTCTGTAACTTCTATCTGATATTCTTCCATTTACTAAAATAACTTTAGCCCTTTTAGAACTCAATTTTATTAAGTTTGGCCAAATTTCTGTTTCAATGATTATTAATAATTTAATATTTATTTTAGACAATATTTTTTTTATCATGAAATAATCATCTATGGGAAAGTAACAAATATCAATTCTATCTTCATTTTCATATTTTTTATTAGCTATTTTATACCCAGTATCTGTGAACATACTTATTAAAATATTCTCTTTTCTTTCTAGCAATATTTTTTTTATTAAAGAATCTGATAAATTAATTTCCCCAACAGAAGAACAATGAATCCAAATATAATCTTTTCCTTTTTTTAAATTATTAAAATTTTGAAAAAGTCTTTTTATTATAAATTTTCTTTTTTTACCACTAAAAATAATTATTATAGATAAAGGGATATATAATATTAATCTTAAAAAATTATATATCATTTTATTCACCTTTTTTTTCTTTTATATATTTTTCTAAAATGTCAACTGTTTCATCAATTTTCATAAGGCTAGAATCTAACTCAATTGCATCTTTTGCCTTTTTTAAAGGACTTTCCTCTCTATGAGAATCTATGTAATCTCTTTTCCTTATATCTTCTATAACTTTGTCATAGTCTTCTTGTATTCCCTTTGCAGCATAATCTTCAACTCTTCTCCTTGCCCTTTCCTCTGGAGAAGCTACTAAAAATATTTTTAAATCTGCATTTGGAAAAACAACAGTACCTATATCTCTACCATCTAAAACAACATCTTTCCCAAAGGAAATTTTTCTTTGAAGAATTACTAATTTTTCTCTAACTTCTTTTATTTTAGCAGCAAATGAAACTTTTTCTGTAACTCTTGGCGTTCTTATTTCAGAAGAAACGTCCTCACCATTTAGTATAAATTTTTCATTTATTATATCTATTTCAATTAAGGGCAATATCTTTTTTATCTCTTCAATGTTATTAAAATCCACATTATTATTTAAAAAATATAAAGCCACCATTCTATACATAGCCCCTGTATCTAAATATGTTAAATTAAATCTTTTTGCTAAAAGTTTTGCAATGGTACTTTTCCCACTTCCAGCAGGTCCATCTATAGCCACTATAAAATTTCCCATATTGTTTTACTCCCCCTCACCATTTGTTAGGCTTTCATTAAAATTGCTCTCCATTCTTTATCTTCTTTTACTTCTAAAATTTCAAGCCCTTGAGATTCTATTGCTTTTTTCATTTCTTCCAATTTATCTTCTATTATTCCTGAAAATATTACTAGCCCATCTTTTCTAACTACTTTGGAAATATCTTTAAGTAATATTAATAGTACATCTGCTAATATATTTGCAACAACAACATCAAATTTATCTTCCTTTACCACTGAAATTAAATCCCCTGCATAGGCCTTTGCTTTCTCTAAAGAAACCTTATTTAGCTCTAAGTTTTCCTTGGCAACTTCAATTGCCATTGGATCAATATCAGTACCTATAATTTCCTTTGCCCCTAGTTTTTCTGCTGCAACCATTAATATTCCTGATCCTGTTCCCACATCTATTACCCTATCTTGATCACTTATATTTTCTTCCATTAATTTTATACAAAGTGATGTAGTTGGATGTGTTCCTGTACCAAAGGCCCTTCCTGGATCTATTTCTATAACCAATTCATCTTCCAATGGTTCATAATCTCTCCAAGTTGGTTTTACTACAAATCTATTACTTATTTTTTGAGTATAAAAATATTTTTTCCAACTATTTTGATAATCTTCCTCTTCATAATCATAAAAATCAACTGTATAGATAACATCTTCCCTTTGGGAAAACTTTTCTTCAAAGGCATTTAATATTGCCTTTCTTCTTTTTTCAGCATAAAAATTCAATGGAAAATATGCTGATACAGCGTGATCCACCATAAGAAAATCCTTTTCATTTTTGTAGAAATCCAAGGGATTTTTATGAGTCATTGGCTCTTCTATTTTTAAACCTGTTGCACCAAAGTCATAAAAAATATCTCCTATTTCCTTTTTAGATTTTTCAATGTCTTCACTTTCAAAAATAACTTTTATTTCTTCAACTTTCATTATAACTCCTTAGTATATTTCTATTTGAGATAAAGACATATTTATTCTATCTATTCTTGTACATTCCCCTGTCTCTTCGTCGATTTCAATATCCAATCCATTTAATCTTTCTTTTCCATTAGCTATTTCAAATCTTTGAGGAAGACACTCTATGAACTTAGGAATTATTGATTTTGCATCCATCCCTATAACTCCATTATCTGAACCAGTCATACCAACATCTGATATATATCCTGTTCCTTCTAAAAGAATTTTTTCATCTGCTGTTTGAACATGTGTATGTGTCCCATATAAAACTGAAATTTTCCCATCAAAATATCTTCCCATGGCTATCTTTTCTGAAGTCGCCTCTGCATGGAAATCAACAATGATTATTTTACATTCTCTTTTTATTTCTTCTATAACTTCTGAAAATCTTGTAAAAGGGCAATCTGTTGGAGGCATGAAAACTCTACCTTGCAATGAAACTACTCCTACTTTTATGCCTGATCTACTTTTTACTATTGTATAACCTTTTCCTGGAACTCCCTTTGGATAATTTAGTGGTCTAAGTAATCTATCTGTTCCTTCTAAATAAGTGTAAATCTCTTTTTTATCCCAAATATGGTTACCACTTGTAATTACATCTACTCCTAAAGCATAAAATTCTTCAGCTATTTTTGATGTTATTCCAAATCCTGCTGCAGAGTTTTCTCCATTAGCTACTATAAAGTCATACTTTTCCTTAAAATTTCTAACATATTTCTCAAATGTTTTTCTTCCTGGTCTTCCTACTATATCTCCAACTACTAATACTCTCATACTTCCTTCTTTCTATTTTAAAATTTTATATTATGCTCCACAATTATAACATTTTTTATATTAAAATCAAAATCCTTTAAATAAAAAAAGAGAGTATCTAAATACTCTCCTTATTTTCTTATTTATTTTGCATATTCTGTTGCTCTAGTTTCTCTTAAAATAGTAACTCTTATTTGTCCTGGATATTGCATAGTTTCTTCTATTTTTTTAGCCATATCCCTTGCCATAACTGTTGCTTCATCATCATTTACAACATCTGGATTAATTATGATTCTAATTTCTCTTCCAGCTTGTATAGCATAAGATGATTCTACACCTTTAAAAGATTTAGCAATTTCTTCTAAATCTGATAATCTTTTTAAGTAAGATGATAGTGTTTCCATTCTAGCTCCTGGTCTTGATGCTGACACAGCGTCTCCAGCTTGAACTAATACAGCTTCCACAGTACTTGGTTCAACTTCGTTATGATGAGCCTTAACTGCATTTATAACTGGTTCTTTTTCTCCATATTTCTTTAAGAATTCTGCACCTATAATTGCGTGAGAAGATTCTGTTTCATGTGTTAAAACTTTACCTATATCATGTAACAATCCTGCTCTTTTTGCAAGTTTAGTATTTGCTCCTAATTCAGCTGCTAAATTTGATGCTAACTTAGCTACTTCTATTGAATGCACTAATACATTTTGTCCATAACTTGTTCTATATTTTAATCTACCTAATACTTTTATTATTTCAGGATGTACACCTTGTACTCCAACTTCTATTAAAGCTTGTTCCCCTGCTTCTAATATATCTTTTTCAATTTCTTTTTTAGATTTATTAACTAATTCTTCAATTTTTCCCGGATGTATTCTACCATCAGCTATTAATTTTTCGATAGCTCTTTTTGCTATTTCTCTCTTAACACCATCGTAACTTGAAAGAACCACTGCTTCTGGAGTGTCATCTATTATTATATCTACCCCTGTTAAAGTTTCTATTGTTCTTATATTTCTTCCTTCTCTACCTATGATTCTTCCTTTCATTTCATCGTTTGGAAGATTAACAACTGATACTGTTGAATCTACAACATATTCAGATGCTGCTTTTCCTATAACAGTTGAAAGTATTCTTTTGGAAATATTGTCTTTAGTTTCTTTTAATCTAGCTTCATATTCTTTTATTGCAACAGCTGATTCATGAACTAAATTATCCTTTAATTTAACAATTAATAATTCTTTAGCTTCTTCCTTTGAAAGTCCTGAAATTCTTTCTAATTCATTTTCTTCTCTCTCTATTAATTTTCCAATTTCAAGGCTTTTAGTTTCTAATTCTTTTGATTTTTCTTCTAAACGAGAAGTTTTTTCCTCTATTTTTTCTAATTTGTTATCTAAGTTTTCTTCTTTCTTTGTTAATCTTAAATCTTTTTGAAGCATCTCATTTTTAGCTATTTTTATTTCTTTATCTGCTTCTTCTTTTAAATGAAAAATTGTTTCTTTAGCCTTTAATTCTATATCTTTTCTTAAAATATTTGCTTCTGCCTCAGCATTCTTTATTATTTCTTTTGATTTTATTTGAGCTTTTAATTGCTCATCTTCCATATCTCTTAATTCTAATATTTTTTTATCTATTGTTGATTTTTTGTATACTATAGCAAAAATTATTGCGAATCCTAGTATCCCAGTACCTATCCCTAGTGCATAACCCATATATTCACTTCCTTATTTATTTTTTAAAGCTATCTAAAGCCTCTTTTTCGTTTTCAAATATTTCAAATATTTCATCTAACCCAATCATTTCAAATATAGATTTAATATGGTCGTTTAAGTTTGAAAGCTTTATATCTCCACCTATTTCCTTTGTAGATTTTAATTTTCCTCTTAATATTCCCATTGCCAAACTATTAATGTGAACTAATTCTTTAAAATTTATAATAAACTTAGTTTCCCCATTTTCCATTTCCTTTGAAATTTTTTCTTTTAATTTAGGGGCTACTAAAGCATCTAGTTCTCCAGCTACTTCTATTACAACAACTTCTCCTTCTTTTCTTTCTAATATATTGAAATTCGCATCCATATTGTTAATTACCCTCCTTAATTTTTTTTTCAACTTTAAATTTAGTTCCATTTAGCTTTTTCTCAATTTTAAAGTTATCTGACATTTTTTTTGCTATCTTTAGACCCATTCCGCCTTCTTCTTTGCTTAATTTCTCATCATCAAAACCAATCCCATTATCTTCTACTACCAACCTTATAATATTATTATCCTTTTCAACTGTGATTATTAACTCTCCAGGTTGATATTGATACCCGTGTTCTACAACATTTGTTGCAAGTTCATCCACTATTGTCAAAATCTCCATAATATTTCTATCTTCTATATTGTGAAGATTTAAATAAGTTTTTATTAATGATCTAATAACGGAAAGATTTTCTAAAGCTGAAGAAACAAGAAGTTTTATTTCATTCTTTTTCAATATTTTTTCTCCCATCTTCCACCCTCTCTATTTTCCATTTTCCTTTTACAAGCTTATATTTTCCATGTAAATAAATAACTTCTTCTGAAAAAACAAAACCTATAATATTTTCAGCATGTGTCCCTGTTATTTTAGTTTTACCAAATACTATGTTTGCATTTTTAAAATTATATTTTTTCAACTCTTCTATTGTTTTTCTATTATAAATACTCTGTTCAAAATCATTCTCAATAGCTGAAATATTATTATTCTTAATATTCACCTTAATGTCCCTTAAAAAACTATTTATATTTTCATCTCCAATCTTTACTTGATTGTTTGAACAAGAGATAAATAAAAAAATTAAAGCAAAAAAAACTACTATTTTTTTCATAGGTGTAACTCCCATTAAATACTATTTTATGATATCATAACTGATAATATTTATCAAGTTAATTATTAATATACCTTTGATGAATAAAGCTTTTGAATCTCTGATATTATTTCCTCTTCTGACATTTTATCAATGTCCAATACTACATAATCTTTATCTTTTTTAAACCAAGTTATTTGTCTTTTAGCATATCTTCTTGAATTTTTTTTAATGGCATTTATTCCCTCTTCTAAGGAACTATTCCCCTCTAAAAAATTAATAAGCTCATTATAGCCTATAATATTTATTTTTTTTAAAATTTCTCCACCATATTTTTCATATAAAAATTTTACTTCTTCCAAAAGACCTTGTTCCATCATTATATCAACTCTTTTGTTTATTCTTTCATATAATGATTCTCTATCTCTAGTAAGATAAAGCTTTAAAAATTTATAGTTATTATTTTTTATATTTTTTTTAGAAATTTCTGAAAATTTCTCCCCTGTTAATAGACAAACTTCCAAAGCTCTCTCAACTCTTTTTCTATTATTTTCATGAATTAAATTTGCACTTTCTTCGTCTAATTCTTTTAATTTTGTTAAAAGTTCAGAATCTGAAAATTTCTCCATATTCTGCCTTAATTTTTTATCTGCTCCTGGTAAATCTGATAACCCATCTGTAATTGACCTAATATACAGACCAGTTCCCCCTGTTAAGATTATATTTTTATTTTCTTTTTCCTTTTCAAATAATATCTCGTCAACTTTTTTTTGATAATTACCAACACTATATTTTTCAACAGGATCAACTATATCAAGCATATAGTGTTTTATCCCTTGTTTTTCTTCCTCTGTTATTTTAGCAGTTCCAATATCCATACCTCTATAAACTTGAGCTGAATCTGCAGAGATTATATCCCCTTGTAATAATTTAGCTATTTTCAAAGATAACTCAGTTTTACCTACTCCAGTAGGCCCAGCTATAACTATTCCTATCATTTATTTTCTCCTTTAACTATTCAACGTAATCAAATTCTACATCTGCTATTCTTATAGTATCCCCATCTTGAACTCCTGCTTCTCTCAATGCTTCTTCTAGTCCTAGATTTTTCAACATATGTATAAATGTTATTACTGATTCTTCTTCATAAGTTATTATGTATTTAGCTAAAACTCCGTCAACCATAGCTCCATCAACATCATAAAGTCCCTCTTCAGTTTCAGTAATAATAAATGGTGCTTTGGTAGTTTTTTGTTCCTTAATAACTTGTAATATATTTGCTTCTTCCTCTAAAGGTTCCCTTTTAATATCTTGAAGCAATGTATATGTTTCATTGATAACTTCTTTTATTCCATCTCCTAATATAACTGATATTGGATAAATCTTATGACCATCTGCTTCAACATATTTTTTAAATTCTTCATATTTTTCTGTTTCCCATAATAAATCCATTTTATTTGCTAATATTATTTGTTTTTTATTTGCTAATTTTTCACTAAATTTTGTTAATTCTTTATTTATTTTTTTGTAGTCTTCAATAGGATCTCTTCCTTCTATTCCTGAAACATCAACAATATGATAAATCATTTTGCATCTTTCAATATGTCTTAAGAATTTATCCCCAAGTCCAACTCCTTCACTTGCACCTTCTATTAACCCTGGTATATCTGCAATAACAAAGGATCTTTCTTCTCCTAATCTAATTACTCCTAATTTAGGTTCAAGAGTTGTAAAGTGGTAAGCTCCCACTTTTGATTTAGCTGAAGAAACTTTATTTATCAAACTTGATTTCCCAACTGAAGGATATCCAACAAGAGCAACATCTGCTAGAAGTTTTAGTTCTAATTTAACCTTTACCTCTGCTCCTTCTCTTCCTTTTTCTGCCATTTTAGGTGCTCTTCTTATTGAATTTTTAAATTTCTCATTTCCAAATCCACCTTTTCCACCTCTTAAAAATACTCTATGTTCCCCAAGAGTATTCATATCTAATAATAATTTTCCGCTTTCATAATCTCTAACTTGAGTTCCAACTGGAACCTTTATTACTAAATCTTCTCCATTTTTACCAAAACATCTTTTTTTAGCTCCGTTTCCACCATCTTCAGCTTGAAATTTTTTCTTAAATTTAAAATCAACAAGGGTGTTTATGTTAGAGTCTGCTACAAATCTAACTTCTCCACCTCTTCCACCGTCTCCACCATCTGGTCCACCAAATTGGATGAATTTTTCTCTTCTAAACGTGGCAGCTCCATCCCCACCATTTCCAGCTTTTACTGTAATTACAACTTCATCTATAAACATCTTTTAATCTCCTTAATTTTAATTTTCTTATACAAAAATTTGTATCTATTCATTATTATTATAACATTTTTTATTATTTATAGATATTTATTTTTCTTCTTTTTATTGTAAAATTCATTTATTTGTGCTTACCTAAATTAAAGATCAGCAAATATAGATTTTATATTTAATAGATTATTCTTTGTATTAATAATCTAAACAAAAAAACTCGCAGAACTGCGAGTTTTTTGTGTGTTTTTTGTGGTGTATCTATTTTGTGAAAAATTTATTTATATTCCTGTGATTTCCTTTAAATCATTGCAAATAAATTGTGCTTTTGATCCAAATATTGCTTGCACTCCATTTTCTCCAACTTTTAAAACTCCTGATGCCCCTAAATTTTTGAGATCTTTATCCTTTACTAAGGCTGTGTCCTTTACTTCAACTCTTAGTCTAGTTATACACGCATCTAAAGAAACTAAATTCTCTTTTCCTCCTAAAGCTTCCAATACAGATACTGCTAATTCATCCCCTTGAACAGTTTCAGCTTCCCCTGTAATTTCTTCACTTCCTGGAGTCATTAAATTCCATTTTCTAATTGCAAACCTAAATCCAAAGTAATAAACTACTGCTAAAATTAATCCAACAACTATTACTAAATACCAACGAGTTTGAAAACCTGAAGTTCCTGGTAACACTCCAAATACAATATAGTCAATTAATCCTCCTGAAAATGTCATACCTATTCTAACTTTTAACATATTCATTAACATGAAAGATAAACCTGCAAATATACAGTGAAATCCATATAGGATTGGTGCTACAAATAGGAAAGAAAATTCAATTGGCTCTGTTATTCCAGTTAAAAAAGATGTTAAAGCTGCTGAAAATAATATACCTGCTACAATTTTTTTCTTCTCAGGTCTTGCTTCATGATACATTGCTAAAGCTGCTGCTGGAAGTCCAAACATCATAAATGGGAACTTTCCTGTCATAAATTTACCTGCTCCTTGGTAACTTGCAGCAGAGAAGTTTGTAACTCCATCTTTAAGCATTGCAAACCAAATTGCTTGATCTCCATTTATTATTTGACCTGCATGATTTGTATAGTCTCCAAATTGGAACCAAAATGGTGCATAGAATATGTGATGTAGTCCAAATGGTATTAAAGATCTTTCAACCACTCCAAATATAAAGGTTGAAATATTTGTATTTGTTCCATTTGCTAAGTAACTAAGTTTAGCAAGACCTATTTGAACTGGTCTCCAAATTGCTGGCATTGCAAGTCCTATTAAGAAAGCTACAACTGCTGTTACTATTGGAACTAATCTTTTTCCTGCAAAGAATCCTAAAAATGGTGGCAATTCTGTTTTATAAAATTTCTTATAACAAATTGCTGCAATTATCCCTGCAATTAATCCCCCAAAAACCCCTGTTTGTAAAGTTGGAACTCCCATGACCATTGCATATGCTGGGTTTCCAGCTTTAATTCCAGCTTCAGCTCCTGAAACAATACCCATTGTTGTATTCATTATTAATATTGCCACAACTGATGCTAAAGCTGCAACTCCATCTCCTCCAACAAGACCAATTGCAACACCAACTGCAAATAATAATGGTAAATTAGCAAATATTATTCCTCCTGCTTGTTCCATTAGAGGAATTCCTAATTTATTACCAAATGCCAAAAATAATCCTGCTGCTGGTAATATAGCAACTGGTGTCATCAATGCTTTTCCAACTTTTTGAACTTCTGAAAAAATTTTCACCTTCATCTCTCCTTTTTGTTTTTATAGTTTTTTATGTATCATTTTTTCTTTTTATGTAAGAAAATAATAACTTTTTATTCTAAAAAAGTCAAGTTTTTTTTCAATTAATTTGAGCTTTTTTTATTTTCAACAACTTTTAATTTGATTTTATGCCTTTTATATAGTAGTATATATTTATTAATACTTCAGAAGAGACGGAGGAAATAAACTATGGATAATAGCAATGATATTCAAATAAAAAGATTTAAGATAATTGAGCCTTTTTTAAGAAAAGAAAAAAAATTAAAAGAAATAGAAATAGAATCTGGAGTATCCTATGCCACTTTAAAAAGATGGGCTAAATCTTATAAAGAAAATGGAATGCTTGGATTGGATAAGAAAAAAAGAGAGGATAAAAATTCCTTTAAATCTGTAGACGAAAAGGATTTAAAATTAATTAAAAAATTATGTGAAACCAGTGATGATGGTAATACATCTAAACTTTATAATAAATACACTTCTTTTTTAAAAAATAAAAAATACAATATTAGCTATCCTACTTTCTATAGGATAGTTAACAATATTGATCATTTTTTTAAAAAGTCAACAGATTTTCATATTGGAAAAATAAAAAAAGAAAATGAAGTTTATATCGTCATTGAGATACCTACTTATATTCTTCTTAATGTTAACAATGTTAAAAAGGTTCCAAATTTAATTATAATGTTTGATGCATCTAATCTAAGCATTATTAATTTTTCAATAGTACTTGAAACTTCAAATATCTATTCCCTACTTGGATTTATAAGACAAAGTATCTTAAAAGTTTCTTCTCTAAAGGGAAAACTAAATATCCCTAAAGAAATTTTAATTGATACTAAAAACTCTATTCCAAGAAATATTGCAAAATCAATATTTGATGAAACTAAAATAAAGTTATCTGAGTATTCTCACACTCCAAATAATAACGAACTTTTAAGATTTATAAATTTTTTAAAGGAAGATATTTACAAAGAATTTAAACTTAAAAATAAAAATATTTCATCTGATTACTTAAATGCATTCTTAAATTCTTACATTTATTTAGATTCAACAAAATATAATTATATTATTGATTATACACTGTTAGAAAAACAACTACAATTTAGAGTGCTAGATGTTTTTCTTCAATCTTCAACTAGAAAAATTTCATCCTCTGCTTTAAGATTCAAAAATTTATTGTATAGGGATAACCTTTTAAAAAGTTTTGATGGAAAAGAAATAGAGGTGAAATCAAATCCTTTAGATTATAGTTTCTTACATTTATTTTCACATGGAAAATTTATAGGAACAATTGAATTTTAAAATCCAAAAAATAAAAAATAGTGCATGAAAATGCACTATTTTTATATGCTGTATTTTTTTATTTTTCCACTCTTGGTTCTATGTGAGCGTAATTTCCATCTCTTTTTTTATAAACTACATTCATTTCTTCAGTATCACCGTTAAAGAAAACATAGAAATCTTTTCCCATTGTTTCCATTTGAAGTATTGCTTCTTCTAAGTTCATTGGTTTAGCTTCAAGTTCTACTTTCACTATTTGTTTTGTCCAACTAGTTGAAACTTCATTTGTATCCATATTAAAATTAAAAGTTCTTGGTGATTCAGCTGTATTATCATCTCTTAATTTTGATTTATATTTTTTTACTTGTCCTTCTAAAATTGAAGCCGCTTTATCTATTGCAACATAAAGAACTTTTTCTGTTGAAACAGCTTTTAACACGTTCCCGTTAACATTTGTTATCATTTCCGCTGTATGTGATGGTCCTGTTTTCAACTTAACTGCTGATAAAGTTACTGACACGTCTCCTATACGATTAAAATATTTTTCTAATTTTAAAACCTTCTTTTCTGTGTAATCGTTAATTGCGTTAGTTATTGTCAAATGTCTTCCTAATATAGAAACTTTCATAAATCATCACTCCTCTGGGTGCTTCACCCTCTGTTGTTATAATATTATTCGCCATAACTCAAATAATTCCTTTTTTTTATTTTTATTTTTCTAAAACTAATTTTCCATGTTTTACAAAATATTGCTTGTTTGTTATATTAGCCAACTCTTTTGAGTGAGTTACAACTATTATAGTTTGATTATTTTCCTTATTTATTTTTTGCAACAACCTATGAATTTCTTCACTTGTTTCTTCATCTAAATTCCCTGTAGGTTCATCTGCTAAGATTATTTTAGGGTCATTTATTAATGCCCTAGCTATTGCTACCCTTTGCTTTTCTCCACCTGATAATTGACTAGGTTTGTTGTTATACCTTTCCCCTAGACCTATTTTTTTCAATAATGTTTTCGCTTTTTC
This sequence comes from Fusobacterium sp. IOR10, assembly GCF_010367435.1. Lineage (NCBI taxonomy): Bacteria > Fusobacteriati > Fusobacteriota > Fusobacteriia > Fusobacteriales > Fusobacteriaceae > Fusobacterium > Fusobacterium sp. IOR10. The sequence goes on along the minus strand of NZ_WJWY01000022.1, from coordinate 22,006 downwards.
TTCTATTATTTTTTTATTTGAAAAATCTTCTATTAAACGGGGAATCATAACATTTTCCAAAGCAGTAAATTCTGGTAATAAATAATGAAATTGAAAAACGAAACCTAAATCTTTATTTTTTAATCTGTCTAACTTATTAGACTCAAATTTATCAATTTTGTTATTATTTATATATATTTCTCCACTATCAAAATTATCCAAAAGACCTATTATACCTAATAATGTTGATTTTCCAGATCCAGACTTACCTAAAATTGAAATAAATTCTCCCTCTTCAACCTCTAAGTTTAAATCCTTTAAAATATGTAAATCTTCAGTTTTTCCCCTATATGTTTTATTTATATTCTTCAGTTCTAAAATATTACTCATGTCTTAAAGCCTCCATTGTTTCAAGCTTTCCAGCTCTATAAGCAGGAAATACACTTGATATAAAAACAACTATTAAATTTAAAATAACTATTACTGAAATTTCCTCAAATGAAATTTCCACAGGAACCTTGCTTATATAGTATATTGAAGTGATTCCACTAAGGGTATAATTTTCCAAAATCCAAAGCATACCAAGGGAGATTAGTATTCCTATAATAACCCCTGTTATTCCTATCATCATTCCTTCTAATAAAAATATTTTCATAATACTATTCTTAGAAACTCCCATGGCTCTCATTATTCCTATATCCTTTATTTTTTCCCTAACAAGCATATTCATTATTACCCATATTACAAAGGCTGCTATTAATACTATTAATGAAAAAACAACAACCATAACTGTTTTTTCCAAGGAAAGAGCTGATAATAAATTTTTATTTTGATCTCCCCAAGTTCTATTAAATAAATTAAATTTATCAAATAAAATATTAGATACTTTTTTAGCTTCATAAGGATTTTTTAAATTTATTTCTAAACTAGATATTTCATCATCTTTATAAAGCATATACTGAGCAGTTTTCAATGGAATTATAACCATATTCATATCATACTCATAGTATCCACTTTCAAAAACTCCAGTTATTACAAAGGGAATTTCTTGATTTTCAGAGGAAACTAAAGTTAATTTATCACCAATATTGGCCATCATATCCTTATATAATTCTTTTCCAATATAAACACTATCTTTTTTCTTTAAATCTAATTTACCATATACTATTTTTTCGCTTAAATTCATTCCCTTTTCAGCTTTTTCTATATCTAATCCATCTATTTTAACCCCTGAAACATAATCTCCAAATTCATTTTTATACTTTATTAATCCTTGGGAAGATATTTTAGGAATGATTCCTTTTATTTCTTTTATGTTCATAAGTTCTTTTTCTAAAATATTATAAGATTTTTTAACTCTTGTATCTGTGACAGTTATATGGCTTCCCAATGATAATATACTGTCTATCATATTCTTATCTAATCCATTTGAGATTCCCAAAGAAACTATTAAAACTGTTATTCCTATTACAACTCCCAATACTCCTATTAAACTTTGTTTTTTCTTTTGAAATATATGTTTTCTTGCTATAAAAAATTCAAACATCTCTACTCCAATCACTATTATTTCCCTAAATTATCCCAACCATCAATTTTCAATTGAAGTTTTCCAGTTTCAGGATCCATTATAAGACCATGCACAGCAACATCCTTTGGCATCAAAGGATGGCTTTTAACTTCAGAAACTGTTTGCACCAAAGAACTTTCAACTGATTCAAAACCACTAAGCCACTCTTTTACATCTATTCCTGAATTAGAAAGTAAATTTATAGTGTCTTCTCCTATACCTCTTTTTACAATTTTATCAACTAATTTTTCTGTATTTAAATTACTCATACCACAGTGCAAGTGAGCTACAACATAAACTTCTTTTACTTGGAACTCATAAACACAAACTAAAATACTTCTCATAACACTTCCAAAGGGATGCATTACAACTCCCCCTGCATTTTTTATAAACTTAGCATCTCCGTTTTTTAAATTCATTGCCTTTGGCAATAATTCTGTAAGTCTTGTATCCATACAAGAAAGAACCACTATTTTTTTGTCTGGATATTTTGTAGTTTTAAAGGTTTCATAATCTTTATTAGTTACAAAATCATCATTAAAATCCATTATACTTTCTAAGTATCCCTTTTCTAATTTCATATATATCCTCCATCTATTTTTTTCTTTTTCTGGTTTTAATACAATATTTATATAATTTCTTTTATCTATAAATTTTTTCCCAAATTCAGATAATCTTTTTTCATTAACCAATAAATTATACTTTTCAGGAGTCATTTTTTCATATTTTTCCCTTTCTAGAATTTTATTTTCTAAGAATATCTCCCAATAATAATTTTCCTTTGTTAAATTTTCATAAATATTTTTATAATTTTCCCTAACACTGTTTAAAGTTTTTAAATTTATTTCCCCTTTATTTATCTTTTCAACTTCATTTTGTATTCCTTTTCTAACCTCTAATTCCTTTTTAGGATCAGTTGAGAATCCAATAATTAATAAACTTGGTTCAAATTTATTCATTTTCACATGAACTGATATTCCATAAACTCCACCCATTTTTTCACGGATGTTTTCAGTTAAATTAATTTCTAATATTTTAGCTATTGATTTTCCTAAATATTTATTCTCTTGATTATATTTGACTTTAATTGGATAAAAAATGTTTACTTTAATTTTTTTGTCTATTCCTTTTACAACATTTTCATCTATAATCCCCTCTGGATATTGAATGTTATATTTTATTTTATTAGCTTTATTGGAAGTATTTGCTGGCAATGCTGCAAAATATTTTTCTAAAATATCCTTTAATTTATCTTCCTTTATAGAGCCAACCACAACTATTTTGTACCCATTAAAATCACTAAATTTTTTCTTATATGTTGCAAGTATCCCTTCTTTAGTTATTTTATTTAGCTCTTCCTCTGTAATGAATTTTTTTCTTGGATTATTTTTATATAATATTTCTGTACCCTTATCTTGAAAAACATCTTCAGAAGAATTTTTTCTATTTACAATTATTTTTCTTAAAGTTTCCATATTTATATTGTATATATTATCATCTATTTTTGGATTTTTTACTGCGTTTAAAAAATATTTTAAAGCTTCATTTAAATCTTCCTTTGTGGATATAATATCTATTCCCTGTTTATACTCTGAAATGTAAGGAACAACACTAAAGTTTTTTCCCTTCATATAATTATTTAAATCCTTTACTTCTATGTTCCCCACTCCTGAATCTAATATTACAGAAGTTCCCATAAAAGTATTTAAATAATTTTCATAATTTTCAGTGGAAGTTCCCTCTTCCTTAAATAAAGAAATCAAAACCTCATTTTTTTTAAATTTAGTTTCTTTGTATAGAACCTCTATTCCATTTGATAATGTTAATTCTTTGTAATCAGTTTTATTTTCAATAGAACTAATACTTCCTTTTTTTAATTTCACTTCTTCTAATTTTATATTTTCAGTGATAAACTCTTTTTCTTTTAAGGCATCATTTCTTAATTTTTCCATAAATAATTTAAATTCTTCTTTGCTTTTAAATACTTCCTTTTGCTTTTCAGGAAGAATTAAAATATATGAACCATTATCATTATATATTTCCCTAGCTAATGCCCCAATATATAAGGGATCTATTTCATTTAAATACTTTTTATATATTTCCAAAACTTCCCTTGGAGATAAAAATATTCCATCTGTTATAAATACTTTATTAATTTTTTCAATTATTTCTCCATTATGTATAGAGTCTTTATTTTTAACAAATATACTCAAACCACTTAAAATATCTTTTTTTTCCAATTCCAACTCTTCTTTTCCAATTGGTTTTTCCCCTAAATATCTTAAATTATCATATATTGTCTTAATAGCTTTTTTTTCTTGTCCCTCTGCTAACAATCCATAAATTGATTCATTGAAATCTTTCATATAAATATCGTCACTTAAATCAACATCTAGTAAACTTGTATTTCCTTCTCCTATTTCTCTATAACATCTATTTTTGAATAATCTTTTCACAAGGGTTTTCCCTACAATTTTTTTGAAATATTTTTCATCATATACTAAGGTTCTATCTTTTCTATAAGTAATTTGAAATTCTGGAACTTTAATTTCCTTGTCTTTAAATATTATATAATTATCTTTTAGTTCTTTTAATGGATATTTTTTAGGAACTGTATATTTTCTTTCTGTTTTTTTATTAAAATATTTTTTTACAACACCATCTAAATATTTTTTATCCACATCTCCAACTACTACTATTGCCATATTTTCAGGGTGATACCATTTATGATAAAATTCTTTCATATTTTCTGTCTTAGCACTTTCAACCACTGCCATATCACCTATAACTCTTCTCTTTTCATATTTTGAATTTTTAAATACAGCTTTTTGATAAATTTGTTTATAAACTCTATCTGATAATCCTTGTCCTAATCTCCACTCTTCCTTTATTATTTTTCCCTCTGAATCAATATCCTCTTGATTTAAAGTGGCTTTAAAAACCATTTCATATAATATTTCCATTCCCTTTTGAAATTTATTTCTATCATCTGTTGGTAAATTCAATTTATAAACAGTTTCATAAAAACTAGTATGCGCATTTAAATCTCCACCAAAACTAAGACCTATTGATTCGAAATATTTAACAATACTATTTTTTTTATAATTTTCAGTACCATTGAAACACATATGTTCTAAAAAATGAGCTAATCCCCTTTGATTTTCTTTTTCCTGTAAAGAGCCTGCCTTTACTAGAATATTTATTGATACCCTATTTTCAGGTTTTTTATTTTTATAAAAATAATATGTCATACCATTGTCTAATTTTTCAACTATTAAATCTTTAGAATTGCCTTTTATTTGAGCAAAACACAAACTATTAAGTACCATCATTATAATAACAAATAATTTTTTAAACATATTTTCTCCTTTTATTCTTTCGTAGCTTCTATTTTAATTTTATCATAAAACCCCTATTAAAAATATCTATTTATGATATAATTTAAGAACATTAACATATTTTATGGAGGACTACTTTGAAAAAAAATTTTAGAATTATATACATAATATCTTTACTACTTTTATTTTCCACATGTATTTTTGGAAAACAATATTACTTATACACTAACCGTTCTAATGTTAATATAGTTAGTTCACTAAATGAAAAAAAATCAATTGGAAGAATAACATCTAAAACTCGAGTTGAAGTTTTAGGAGATAAGAAAATTGAAATTCAAAAAAATAAAAAAATTAAAAAAGATAATAAAGAAGTTATTGTAAAAACCGTAACTACAGAATTATGGACTAAGGTTAAATACACACATAATTTAAAAACTAAAATTGGATGGGTTAGAACAAAATATTTAACTCCTAATTATACTAACCTTCTTCACCAAAATTGGAAAGATATTGAATATAAAGATTTTCCAAAAAAGGAAAGTTATAAAAATAATAAAAAAATAGATGTTAAAGGAATCTATGTTAGTTTTAATTCCTTTTCTTCTACTAAGAAGATGGACTCTTTAATTAAGTTGGCAAATGAAAGTGAAATTAATGCTTTTATTATTGATGTTAAAAATGATTATGGATATCTTTCTTGGAAAATGGATGAATCCCTTTTGGAATATAATCCCTATGCACTTAATCGTTATTATGTTAAAAACATTGAAAAAGTTATGAGAAAATTAAAGGATAATAATATTTATACAATTGCTAGAATTGTATCATTTAAAGATCCTTCCTACGGAAAAGCTCATCCTGAAAAAATCATTAGAAAAAGAAAGGACAACACTCCCTACACTAATAATGATAAAATAGTATGGATATCCCCATATGATGAGAATCTTTGGAAATATAATGTTGCTGTTGCTAAGGAAGCTGCAAAGGTTGGATTTAATGAAATCCAATTTGATTATGTTAGATTTCCAGCATCAAATGGTGGAAAGCTTGATAAAACAGTTATCTATCCTAATCAAAAAAATGAAGGAAAACCTGTTACTATACAAAGATATCTTAAATATGCTAAATCAGAACTTTCTCCCCTTGGGATCTATTTAAGTGCTGATATTTATGGACAAATTGGAACATTTAAAGATGATATGGGTCTTGGGCAATATTGGGAAGCAATGAGTGGGTACACTGATAGTCTTTCTCCTATGATGTATCCTAGCCATTATGCTAGACATTCTTATGGGGTTCCAACTCCAGATGCTGATCCATATAAAATAATTTATCACTGTGCTCTAGATTCTATTAATAGAAATAATAATATTGATAATCCTGCTTCCATAAGACCTTGGATTCAAGATTTTACTGCAAGATGGGTTAAGGGTTACATTCCCTATGGGCATAAAGAAGTTCAATTGCAAATTGATGCACTTAAGGATTTAGGTATCCATGAATATATTTTATGGAATCCTGCCAATAGATATCATCCACCTAAAACAAAACATTAATAAAACAAACTATACATTAACTTGAAAATAGAGAAATTATTCTCTATTTTTATTTTATTATACTTGATTTTATGGTATAATCATCTGTAACTTAAAAAATGGAGTTGATTTTTTTTGAATGGAATAATAAATATCAATAAACCTCAAGGAATTACTTCCTTTGATGTTATTAGGAAGCTTCGTAAAATATTATCTATTAGAAAGATAGGACATACTGGTACATTAGATCCCCTTGCAACTGGAGTTTTAATAGTATGTGTTGGAAAAGCTACTAAATTAGTACAAGATATTGAAAAGAAAGAAAAAGAATATATAGCTGAATTCGATTTAGGTTATAAAACCGATACTTACGATATTCAAGGAAAAACTTTAGATAAAGTTGATAATTTTTCCATTACAAAGGAAGAGTTAGAAACTGTTTTAAAAAATTATGTTGGGGATATTAAGCAGGTTCCTCCAATGTATTCTGCTATTAAAATTAATGGTCAAAAACTTTATGAGTTAGCTCGTAGAGGAGAAACTATTGAAAGAGCAGCTAGGGATATATCTATATTCTCTCTAGAATTACTAGAATTTAATGGAAAAAAAGTAAAAATAAAATGTGTTGTTTCAAAGGGAACATATATTCGTTCTCTTATTTATGATATAGGTGAAGATTTAAAAACATTTGCAACTATGACTTCTTTAATTAGAACAAAGGTTGGAAATGAAAATATTGATAAAAGTTTCACTTTGGAAACTATTGAATCTTTAAAAGAAAAAGAAGATTTTTCTTTTCTCTATGATATTGAGACATATTTTAACTATCCAAATTTCTCAATTTCAGGAGACAAAAACAAAAAATTATTTTTAAATGGAAATACTCTTATTACACCTGATTTAAAAGATGGACTATATAGAGTATATGATTCTGAAACAAACATTTTTTTAGGACTTGCAAATGTAATTTCAGAGAGATTAAAAGCGTATAAATATTATTAATTAAATATTACAAGGAAGGAAATTTATGAAAATTAAGAACATTGCAATTATTGCCCATGTCGATCATGGTAAAACTACTATTGTTGATGGTATGTTGAAACAAGCTGGGGTTTTTGGAAGTCATGAGCTTGAAAAAGTTAACGAAAGAGTTATGGATTCTAACGACATTGAACGTGAAAGAGGAATCACAATTTTTTCTAAAAATGCATCACTAAAGTATAAAGACTATAAAATAAATATAGTTGATACTCCTGGCCATGCAGATTTCGGTGGGGAAGTACAAAGAATTATGAAAATGGTTGATTCAGTTATTTTACTAGTTGACGCATTTGAAGGACCTATGCCTCAAACTAAATATGTTTTGAAAAAAGCTTTAGAACAAGGTCATAGACCAATTGTTGTAGTTAATAAAATAGATAAACCTAATGCTAGACCTGAAGAAGTTTTATACATGGTTTATGATTTATTTATTGAATTAAATGCCAATGATTATCAACTTGAATTCCCAGTTCTTTATGCTTCTGGAAAAGCTGGATTTGCTAAAAAAGAAATAGAAGATCCTGATGTGGATATGCAACCTTTATTTGAAACTATTTTAGAAAAAGTTAACGATCCTGATGGAGATCCTGAAGCTCCTTTCCAATTTTTAATTACTAATATTGAATATGACAATTATGTTGGTAGATTAGCTGTAGGTAGAATTCATAATGGTACAGTTAAAAAAAATCAAGATATTATTCTTATAAAAAGAGACGGTACTCAAGTTAAAGGTAAAGTTTCTGTAATTTATGGTTATGAAGGTCTTAAAAAAGTTGAAATTGATCATGCTGTAGCTGGAGAAATTATCTCTATTGCTGGTATGTCTGATCTTGATATTGGAGAAACTATGGCAGATGTTGCAAATCCAGTTGCTTTACCACTTATAGATATTGATGAACCTACTCTTTCTATGACATTTATGGTAAATACATCCCCTTTTGCTGGAAAAGATGGTAAATATATCACTTCTAGAAACATTTGGGATAGACTTCAAAAAGAATTACAAAATAATGTAAGTATTAGAGTTGAAGCTACTGAATCTCCAGACTCATTTACAGTAAAAGGTAGAGGAGAACTTCAATTATCTATTCTTTTAGAAAATATGAGAAGAGAAAATTATGAAATTCAAGTTTCTAAACCAAAAGTTATATTTAAAACTATTAATGGCAAAAAATATGAACCTATTGAACTAGCTATTATTGATATTGATGAAGCTTTCACAGGTGTTGTTATTGAAAAATTAGGTTCAAGAAAAGGTGAACTTATTAGTATGGTTCCAGGACAAGACGGATACACTCGTTTAGAATTTAAAATTCCTGCAAGAGGAATTATTGGATATAGAAATGAATTCTTAACTGATACTAAAGGATCTGGAATAATGAATCACTCTTTCTATGATTTTGAACCATTTAAAGGTCCAATTAATGAAAGAAAAAAAGGTGTTTTAATAGCAAGTGAAAGTGGAACTTCTGTAGCTTATGGATTAAATGCCATTCAAGAAAGAGGAGTATTATTTATTAATCCTGTAACTGACATTTATGCTGGAATGGTTATTGGAGAACATAGTAAAGAAAGTGATTTAGTTGTTAATGCATGTAAAACTAAAAAACTAACTAATACTAGATCTGCTGGAAATGATGATGCTATTAAATTAGCTCCACCTAGAATTTTAAGTTTAGAACAAGCCTTAGATTATATTACTGATGATGAATTTGTTGAAGTTACTCCTCATTTTATTAGAATAAGAAAAAGATTCTTAACTATTAAAGATAGAAGAGTTAATTTTAAAAAATAATTAAATTTGTTCTTTTTTTGAGCGCTCATGGATAACTTTTAGTTCTTTAAAATTTATAATGTCTTATTCTATTGACAAATTTTTAAAAATAATATATTCTATTAGTACTGTTTGAAGAGATTTGTTTATAAATATAATAGGTGATAATTTAATATTTTTTTAGGAAGGTGAAATTATGGCATATAGTAAAACTGTTGAAATTACAAACGAAACTGGTCTTCACACTAGACCTGGAAACGAATTTGTTAGCTTGGCTAAAACTTTTGATTCAACTATAGAAGTTGAAAATGAAGCTGGGAAAAAAGTTAAAGGAACTTCTTTATTAAAGCTTCTTTCTCTAGGTATAAAAAAGGGAACTAAAGTAGTTGTTTATGCTGATGGTGCAGATGAACAAGAGGCTGTTACTAAATTAACTGAACTTCTTGCTAATTTAAAAGACTAATTTAAGTAAGAGGGGGAGTTAAACTTCCCCTCTTTTTTTATTCTATTTCAAAGGAAGGGGTAATTATAAAATGAGTAAACTTATACACGGGATTCCAGCTTCTCCTGGAATTTCAATAGGAAAAGTATTTTTGTATCTTGAAAATGAGTTAGTTATCAATACTAATTCAATTGAGGATATTGAAGCTGAAAAAACAAAGTTATTAAAAGGAAGAGATGCTTCTAAAGAACAATTAATTTCAATAAGAGAAAGAACTGCTAAAAAATTAGGTGAAGATAAGGCAACTATATTTGATGGACATATAACATTATTAGAAGATGAAGATCTTTTTGATGAGGTTGTAGAATTAATTGAAAATGATCACATATCTGCTGAGAATGCTTTAAATCAAGGTATTTCAGGTTACTGTGAAATGTTAAGTAATTTGGAAGATCCATACCTAAGAGAAAGAGCTGCTGACTTAAAAGACATTGGGAAAAGATGGTTATTTAATGTTACAGGAACTGAAATAGTTGATCTATCAATTTTGCCAAAAAATTCCATTGTAATAACTAAGGAACTTACACCTTCTGATACTGCTCAACTTGATTTGAATAATGTTATTGCTTTCGTAACAGAAATTGGAGGAAAAACAGCTCACTCTTCTATAATGGCTAGATCTTTAGAACTTCCTGCTGTTGTTGGAACTGGTTCTATTTGCACAGATTGCAAAGGAGGTACTCCTATTATTGTAGATGGTTTAGAAGGAACTGTTATTGTTAATCCAACTGAAAAAGAAATTGAAAAATACACTGCAAAACAAAAAGAGTTTTTAGAGGAAAAAGAAATTCTAAAAAAATTAAAGGATAAGGATGCTGTATCTAAAGATGGAATTAAAGTTGGAGCTTGGGCTAATATAGGTTCTCCTAAAGATGTGGCTGGATTACTTAAAAATGGTGCTCAAGGAATTGGACTTTATAGAACTGAATTTTTATTTATGAATAATGATTCCTTTCCAACTGAAGAAGAACAATTTCAAGCCTATAAAGAGGTTGCTGCTGCTCTAGAAGGAAAACCAGTAACAATTAGAACTATGGATATTGGAGGAGATAAAAATCTTTCTTACATGGAACTTCCTAAAGAAGATAATCCTTTCCTTGGTTGGAGAGCTTTAAGAATTTCCCTTGATAGACCTGAAATTTTAAAAACTCAATTTAGAGCTCTATTAAGAGCATCTGCCTTTGGATATATTAAAATAATGCTTCCTATGATTATTTCACTTACTGAAGTTAGAAAATCTAGAGCTATTCTAGAAGAATGTAAGGAAGAGTTAAGAAAAGAAGGAATAAAATTTGATGAAAAAATTCAACTTGGTATTATGGTAGAAACTCCTGCTGTTTGTCTTAGAGCTGCTCATTTTGCAAAAGAATGTGATTTCTTCTCAATTGGTACTAATGATTTAACTCAATATACACTTGCTGTGGACAGGGGAAATGAAAAAATATCTGCTCTTTATAATTCATATAATCCTGCTGTTTTACAAGCAATTAAATATGCCATTGATGGAGCACATTCTGGAAATATAAGTATTTCCATGTGTGGAGAATTTGCAGGGGACGAAAATGCCACTGCTATATTATTTGGTATGGGACTAGATTCTTTTTCAATGTCTGCTATTTCTGTTCCTAGAATCAAAAAAAATATAATGGCACTTGATAAAAAATCTTGTGAAGAATTAGTTGAGAGAGTTCTTGCTATGTCAACTTCTGAAGAAATTTTAGAAGAAATTAAAAAGTTTAACAATCTCCACTACACAAAATAAATTTTGTTGTATATTAAAATAGGAGAAAATTCTCCTATTTTTTTATTTTTTTAAAAATATATTTTATTTTTTTGAAAATATATATTATAATAGTACTTATAAACTAAGTTTTAAGATGAGGTGTTTTATGCATAAAAAAATAATGTTACAAGGAACTGGATCTTCAGTTGGAAAAACTATACTTACTGCTGGATTATGCAGGATATTTGCTGAAGACGGTTACAAAGTTTCTCCCTTTAAATCTCAAAATATGGCCTTAAATTCATATGTTGATGTTGATGGATTTGAAATGAGTCGAGCTCAGGTTGTTCAAGCTGAGGCAGCTAATACAACACCTAAGGCTTTTATGAATCCCATTCTTTTGAAACCAACAGGGGAAGATGATTGTTCTCAAGTTATTTTAGAAGGAAAAGCATTTAAAAATATGAATGCTGCTGAATATTATAAAAATTATAAGAGATTTAGAGAAATCGCTATACAAAATTATTTTAAAATACAATCTAACTATGACATTGGAGTTTTGGAAGGAGCTGGAAGCCCAGCTGAAATAAATTTAAGATCAATGGACATAGCAAATATGGGAATTGCCTCTGCTGTAAATGCCCCTGTTGTTCTAATTGCTGATGTTGAAAGAGGAGGAGTTTTTGCTTCAATTTATGGAACTATAATGCTTCTTAGAAAATCTGATAGAAAAAAAATTAAAGGTTATATTATCAATAAGTTTAGAGGAGACCTTTCTCTTTTGGAAAAGGGTATCAAAATGTTAGATGATGTTTTGCAAAAAGAAAATATCTCTGTTCCATGTTTAGGAGTTATACCTTATTTTGATATTCATATTGAAGATGAGGATAGTTATATATTCAATGCTAAAGAAAAGAAAGAAGTTAAAGATATCAATATAGCTGTTATACAATTTGGAAAATTATCAAACTCAACTGATTTTAATTCTTTTTTAATGTATGATGATGTTAACTTAGTTTACGTGGATAGAGCTGAGGACTTAAATGAAAATTTTGATATGATCATACTACCTGGAAGTAAAAATGCTATTTATGACTACAGTATAATTAAAGAAAGACATATAACTAAAAAAATCTTATCCCTTGCAAAGGAAGGAAAGGTTATTGTTGGTATACATGGTGGTTTTCAAATGTTAGGTAAAACAATTAAAGACTTATCTCAAGTTGAAAGTAGTTATTTAAAAATTGAAGGTCTTGGATTTTTCAACATGAAAACTAAGATGGAAACTGAAAAATATACTAAACAAATTTCTAGAACTTTAGCTAACTGTACTGGTATACTAGAAGGTTTTGATGGGTTAAAAGTTAGTGGATATGAATTACACCAAGGTATTACAACTGGAGATAATTCCTGTTCAGTAGTTCCTGAAAAAGATTTCAGTATCCTTTGTAAAGATAATATTATTGGAACTTATATTCATGGTATTTTTGATTCTGCTAAATTCACAAGAAAATTATTAAATAAAATAAGAGCAAAAAAAGGACTAGAACCTATTTATGATTATATGAGTTTAGAATCCTTTAAAGAAAAGGAATACAGAAGACTTGCAAAGGTAATGAGAAGTCACTTGGATATGAAGGCTATATACAAAATTTTAAAATAGTTTTTCTACAAAAAAAGAAGTTATATTTAAATATAACTTCTTTTTTTTATTTAAAAATTTTGTTTTATTTTTTTAGTTTCTTTTTTAAAAATCTCATCTAAATACTTTAAAGTATTATCTATATTTTTACTTTTTATTGTTATATTATTTCCATTATATTGAAAATAAATACTAAAAATACCATTATTTTCTTTAATATCACAAATCAAAACTCTTGTTTGAAAAGATATATTCCATTTTTTGTTTTTCACAAGTATTTTCATAAATATCCTCCACTTTTATAAGCTATCTATAACTATATGTAAGTATTCTACAATTTTTATCTTATATTGTCAATAGTTTTATCTAAAACTTGAAATATATATCCATCTATAGTATAATTAACTATAATTATAGATAGGAGGTTTTACATGACTTTCATTAGATTTTTAAAAGAAAAGAGACTTGAATTAGGACTTAGTCAAAATAAATTTTCAAAACTTATTAATATAACTCAATCTTATTTTAATTCCATAGAAAGAGGAGAAGTTAAAAATCCACCTAGTGAAGAGATTCTAGAAAAAATATCAGAGGGATTAAACCTAAATAAACAAGATAAAAATTATCTTTTTTATTTAGCTGCAATAGAAAGAACTCCTAAACTTATTATTAATATGATGGATGAATTAAATAACAAACTTAATTCTAAAGAAAAAGAGGTTTATTCTCCTTCTAAAGAGGATTCCTCAAATTCTATTCCACTATTTGAAAGGATTTCAGCTGGAATTGGAGCCTTTGCAACTGAAGAAATTGAAGATTATATTATATTACCTGGTATTAACAATAGGGATAATAATATTTTTGCTGTTAATGTAGTTGGAGATTCAATGGAACCTACAATTAAAGATAATTCAATTATTATTTGTAAAAAAGATGTGGAAATAAAAAATGGAGAAATTGGTGCTTTTTTTATAGATGATCAAGCCTATGTAAAGAGGTTAAAGATAACACAAAATTATGTTGCTCTAATTAGCGATAATCCAAACTATACTCCAATTTACATTGGCCCTGGTGAAAATTTTAAGGCTGTTGGAAAAGTTATAAAAGTATTAAGTGACATATAGTTCAATAAATATTAATTGAATTATATGATGATATAATGTATAATTATATTACACTTTAATATAAGGATGGTCCTATGAATAATATTTTAATGGCTTTAAACGTTGTTTTCCCAACATTTATAATGATGTCTGTTGGTGTGATTATAAAAAAAGTTAAAATGGTTGATGAACCTTCTTTAACTGTTATGAATAGAATTGTATTTAGAGTTTTTATGTCTTTACTACTATTTTTAAATATTTATAACATTGATATTAATGAAATTTTCAATCCTAATAATTTAAAATTGATGCTATTAACTACATCTAGTATATTTTTTATGTTTGCATTGGCATATTTAATTTATAATCGTATGACAAAGGACAAAAATAAGCTTGGAGTTTTAATACAAGCAACATATAGAAGTAATCTAATATTATTTGGAATACCTTTAATTTTATCAGTATATGATGAGTCTAAACTAGGTATAGTTTTGCTTATTATAACTCCAGTTGTACCACTTCTTAATATTATGGGAGTTATAATTCTTGAAACTTATCAAGCTAAAGAAAGAAGTTATAAAAAATTATTTATTTCTGTTTTAAAAAATCCTCTTATAGTTGCTTTTATACTTGGATTAATTTGTCTAACTCTTAAAGTAAGAATTCCTAAAATAGTTTTAAATACTATGATTACAATGTCTAAGGTTGCAACTCCTCTTGCTTTTGTAGTTTTAGGAGCCACTTTGAAATTTGATAATATGCTAAATAATATCAAATTCATAGCTGTTACAAATTTCATGAAACTTATTATTTTTCCAATTATTACTTTATCAATTGCTTTGTATTTGGGATTCCGTAATGAATATATTGTAGCTCTTCTAGGGGTAACTGCTTCTCCCACATCTGTTACATCTTTTAACACTGTAAAAGAAATAGGAGGAGATAGTAAATTAGCTGCTGAAGTTGTTGCTTCGTCATCTGTTGTCTCTATTTTTACATTATTTTTATGGGTTTATTTTTTAAGAACTTTTAATTTCATATAACTAAAAAGTCCTAGTAATATATATTACTAGGACTTTTTTTTCTCAAAATAAATAACTGCATAATTTCTATCTTTGTTCTTGTCCCTTCTAAAGGAACAAAAATCCCCTGTGAAAGTACATTCATCTGAAATTATTATATTCTCTTCTAAAATTCCATTTTTCATAAAATTAAATTTATTAAACTTATAGTTATCAAAATGTCTTTCCCCTTTATACATCTTAAAAGAATTTTCTATAATTTCATTTGAAAATTTGTTTTTAAACTGTTCATAAAATTCCTCTCCAACTTCATAATTTTCACAAGAAATTCCAATTCCAAGGCCTATTATAATATTCTTCACATTAGAATTATAATTTTTTTTCATAAGATTTAAAGCTTTTATTCCTATTTCTTCAAGGCTTCCTTTCCAGCCAGAATGAACTAAACCTATAACTTTTTCTTTTTTATCATAAAGAAATATTGGCAAACAATCAGCATATTTTGTAATTAAAACCAAATCATTTCTCTTTGTTATAAATCCATCTACACCATCAAAATAAGTTTTATTTTCTTCCTTTGATATATCAATGACAATATCTGTATGTTTTTGATAAGCTTTTATTAAAATTTTATCTTCTGATAATAATTCTTCTAAATTATTTTTCTCAGTGAAACTTTTTCTTGTAAACATAGCTGAAACATTATGATTTTCAAATTCTTTTATCTTAAACATTTTTTTATTTTTTATAAACATTTTACCATCCTTAAAATTTAAGTTTAATATGTATTTTATTTATCTTCATTATTTATATTCAAATAATTTTTGCAATAGCTTCTAAAATCACAGTACTTACACAAATCCTTATCTAAATATCCTGTTTTATAATTCTTTCTTACAATTTCAGTTGCTATTTTTTTAAACTTATTGATTGTTTTTAATATAGCTTCATTGTCTAAATTTACATAGGTTATTTTCTTTTCTCTTTCTTCGTTAATATAAAATATTTTTCCAACTAAAATTTCCTTTGAATATTTTTTTTCTAGTAAATAAGCATAAATCTGAATTTGTTCCTCATACTCTTTTTTGTAACCACTATTTTTCCCTGTTTTAAAATCTACTATTTCCAAATGTCCATTCTTTTCAACTACTAAATCAACTATACCTTCTATAATATATTCTTTTTCAGTTAACATTACTTTTTTTTCCACATCTTTTATGATATCTAAATTCTCCATATAATTTTCATAATAATCTAAAACCTTTGTAAATCCCTCTTCTAAAATGAAATTTTCCAGTTTAATATTATATTTTTTATACAAATATTTATAAAAATCCATATATTTCTCTTTTATTTCTTGAATATTTATACTTTTATTTTCAAATTTTATTTTATTTAATTCTTCCAAAGAAATATGAACAAGCTCACCAAAAATTAATTCCTTAGTTTTTACTTGTGGAAATTTATATTCGTGTACTAGTTTATATAGTCTTGGGCAGTTGTCATATAAATTTATGTGATTAGTAAAGGATAGTTTTTCTTTTATATAATTTTCTTTAGTTTCGTCCAAATTTAGTTTAGATATTTCAAACTCATCTTGAACTACATCTTTTAAATTCCCATATACTTTTTTAAATGCAAAATGTGGAACTGGAATTTTAGGATATTCAACACAAGTTAGAGTCAATAAATTTTGTGCCCTTGAAAAAGCTGTATAATAAACCCTCCAAAAATCAAATTCTTTTACTCTCTCTTGAGGCTCAAATTCCTCCATTATTTGAAATTCTAATTTTTCTTGTTTTTCATTAATAATAAAATCTGGACCTGATTCTAAAGATCCAACTATAACAATTGGAAATTCAAGTCCTTTAGACTGATGAAATGTTAAAAAAGAAACTGAATTACTAGGAGCATACTCTTTTATATCCTCATATTCTGAAATTCCTGTGTTTTTTAAATATACCAAATGACTTGCAAAAAAATAATTAACAACCTTTTCTATATTTTCTTTATCTATTTTATCCAACTGGCAAATTCTATCAAATTTATTTATTAATTTAAAAAATATTCCTATATTATAAGTTTTCCTATTTTTTAATATATGATCCTCTTGAAAGTCCAAATATTTTCTAAAACTTTTAAATCCAATAAAAGAATATAGAATCTTAAAAAAATTTCCAAAATTTCCATCCAATGACTTTGTTCTATTTCTCAAATCCTTAATATATTTTCTAAGCTCCAAGTCATTTTCTAATTCCTTCAATGTCATATCAAAGCATTCCCTATAATAAGTGTTTTTCAAAAAATCTTTACTTTGATAAAATACACATAATAAAATTCCAATACAAAATTTTATTTCATCTCTAAAGAAAAACATATTGGACCTAGGCGAATAAACATTAATATTTTTATTTTCTAAATACTCCATTAATCTTAATACTTTTTTATTTCTAACTGATCTAAACAAAAATGCTATTTGATTATAGTCATTTATTTTTTTTGATGTTTCTAATTTTTTAATAAACTTATATATTTTTTTCTTCCAGTCTTCTTCAGAAGTTTTTACTGAAATTTTCACAACACCTAGTGTTTTATTTTTAGGTTCTTTTCCTGAAACAAGTTCTTTTCCATATCTCCATCCACCCCAATATAGACATTTGTTCCAGTTATTACAAAAATTGACAATATCTTCATTGGACCTATAATTTATATTTAATTCTATTTTTTTACATTTTCCAATCTCAAAATTTTTTTCAAACTTTAAGATATTTCTTACAGTTGCCCCTCTAAATCTATATATTCCTTGATCGTCATCTCCAACAACACAAATATTATTTTTTTTCCCTGTAATAAGTAAAAATATTTTTTCTTGAATTAAATTAGTATCTTGATATTCATCAATCATTATATAATTTATTTTTTCTCTCATACTCTCTAATACTTTTGAATTTTCAATTAATATCCTATAACACTCAAATTGAATATTTGAAAAATCTACTATATTTTCTTTAAACAACATTTTTTTATATAGAGTATTTACATTTTTTAGATATTCTAATCTTTCATTTCCAATCTCTTTAACTACACTTGTCCCTTCTTCATTTATTCTGTCTATCCATTTTTTGAGCTCAACAGCCTTATCCCATGATTTTCTTTTTTCTAGAAATTGAAAAAATTCTAAACTTCCATCTATGTTTAAAAAATTCTTCATTTTTTTATAAATAAAAAATTTCTGTTCCAAATCATCGAGCACTCTATAATTTCTTTTTAAATAGGAATAATTAATATTTTCATCTATAATTCTCAAACAAATAGAATGAATAGTTCCAATATACATTTCTCCAATATCTATTTTTCCAGATATTTTTGCTGAAATTCTTGTGATTAATTCTTTAGATGCTTTTTCTGTAAAAGTTGCCAAAAGAATATTTTCACTTTGAACTTTCTTTTTATTAATTAAATAGCTAACTCTTTCCACAAGAGTTCTTGTTTTCCCAGATCCTGGTCCTGCTATTACTAAAAGGGGAGAATCAATTGTTTCTATTACTTTTTTCTGATTTTCATTAAATTTATCCAAATGTATTCCTCCTTTTAATAACCTATTCTATCCTCTACATTTTATTACATTTCTAAAGAAAATAAAAGGACAAATATATTTAAATATATTTGTCCTTTTATTTTTATGTTTAAACACTTTTATTTTATCATTTCTTCTATTTCTTGTTTTGGTCTAACACCTACAGCACGTTTTTGTTCTTTTCCATCTTTAACATATACTAAAGTAGGAATACTCATAACTTGAAATTTTTGAGCTAGCTCCATTTCTTCATCTATATTTATTTTGCAAACTTTAACATCTGAAGTTCCTTCAGATACTTCTTCTACTACTGGTCCTAACATTCTACATGGCATACACCAATCAGCCCAAAAATCTATTAGTACAGGTTTCTTTGAGTTCATCACTTCTTCTTCGTAATTATCTTTTGTTAATTTTATAACTGACATATAATACCTCCATATAAATTATTTTATGTTATTATTATACATCCTTATTTTAAATTTATCAGTAACAATATCACATTATAACTTCATTAATTTTTCCAAATTTAATATTTTAATTTCTCCCCTAGACATTTTTATGATTCCATCAATTTGAAATTGCTTTAGTAATCTAGTTACAACCTCTCTTGCTGTACCTAAATCCTTTGCTATACTATTGTGGGTTATCTTTAATGTGTCAGAATTAAAAATGCTTCTATACTCATATAAAGATGTTGCTAACCTTCTTGCCATATTAGAAAACACATATTGGTTAAAAATCCACATTACATTTGAAAATTTTTCTGAAACAGCTTCTAAAATAAATTCTTTAACTTTAGAGTTTTGATCACTAATTTTTTTCATTATTCCTTTGGGAATAACATAAATCTCTGTGTCTTCTTCAAATTCCATATTAGTTTCAAAATCTAAATTATTAAACATACACGAAGCACTTAAAATTGAAATATCTCCATTGTATAATCTAAACAGAGTTATTTCCCCTCCATTGCTTGAAGACATAAAAACTCTAGCTCTACCTTTATAAAAAATATAAACTCCCGTACATTTATCCTTACTGTGATATATTGTTTCGCCCTTTTTATATTTTATAATCAATAATTTTTTTATCAGTTCCTCTTTCTCTTCTTTTAATAAATCATCCCAAAAATCTAGAGTTTTTTTTAATATCTTTTCCATGGCATATCTCCTTATCCTTTTATCAAACAATTATAACATTGAAATTTTCTTTTTTCAATTATATGTAACTATATCACTGACTATTTTAAAGATTATGATATAATCAATTTGTATAATATAATTGGAGGTTAATTATGAAGAGTGTATTAAAAGCTTTTGTTCCTAAAAATAAATGTGTGGCCTGTGGAAGTTGTATGGAAAGCTGTCCTGTAGGTGCTATTTCTATTTTTAAGGGCATCTATGCAAAGGTGAATACTAATTATTGCATTGGATGCAAAAAATGCCTTGGTGTATGTCCTATATCAATTATTCATTTTGAGGAGGTTAAAAATGAAAACTAAAAATTGGTATGATTATCTTTGGATAGTTTCTATAATATATTTTTCCCTTGGATTCTTTAATATACTTTTTGCTTGGACTGGTCTCATTTTTTTATTTTCTCCATTGATTATTTCTCTCTTTTGGGGAAATAAATCCTATTGTAATTTTTACTGTGAAAGAAGCAAATTGTTGAATTTAATTGGAAACAAGTTTAAATTTTCTAAAAATAAAACCATGCCTAAATTTTTAACAAGTAAAATTTTCAGATATTCTTTTTTCATATTTTTTATGCTTATGTTTGCAAATATGATTTTTTTCACATTTTTAGTCTTTAATGAAAGTGAAAATTTTTCAAGTTTCATTAAGTTATTTTGGTCATTAAAAATTCCTTGGGAACAACATTATAACTTTGTAACTTACCCAAATTGGATTTATCAGTTTGCCCTAGGATTTTATAGTATGATGCTCACATCTACAATAATAGGAATAATCCTAAGTATCTTTTATAAATCTCGTTCTTGGTGTGGTATTTGTCCAATAGGAACAATGACTCAAGAAATTTGTAAATTTAAAAATAAAAAATAATTTTGCTCTTAAAACCTATATATTATAAATTGACTAAAATAAAAATCAGAAGTTTTACTTCTGATTTTTATTTTTTTGTATTTCTAAATTATTTATAATATATTCTTTTTCTTTTTTTGTGGTAGTTCTATTCAAAATAAAAGATATTGTAACTATTGATACTACACTAAGGCACAACCTAATAAGAGCATATTTTCCTCCTAAATTTGTTATTTCAAATAAAAGCATTGGTATCTTTGTTGTTGACCAAGCTCCAATAAAAATAAAAACATTGAAAAAACTTGCTTTTTTTCTCAGCAATAACCCAGCAATTGGAAAGGCTATATACAAAGGCCCTGCTGCTGAAGATCCTACTAAAAAAGCTAATATTAATCCCTTAATTCCTGATTTTTCACCCATATATTTTATCATTACTTCCTTTTTAACCCAAACATCTAAAAGCCCTAACAACACAAATACAGGGGGAATTACCTTTAACATTTCTAAAACATTTCCTTTGGTTATTAATACTGAATCCTTTCCTATTTTAGGAAAGAAAATTCCAAGTATAATATTAGCTATTACTAAAATAATAAATACTTTATATATTTTTATAATTTTATAAATATTTTTCATTAGATTAACCTTCCTATTATCAAAGCAATTAAAATTGAAAAGAAAAAACATGCTATATTTCTTTTATACGTCACTTTTTTCCCAAAATATTGTATTTCTAGTGGTAAGGTTACTATCCCAACCATCATAAGAGTACTTAAAAACATGGTCATTTGAGTATAACCTGCCCCTGATTTTAATAAAGATGAAATTAAAGGCATTGCAACAAATCCAGGAATTAAGGTTATTGATCCAACTATCCCTGATATTAAAAATCCAAATAATCCTGAATTTTCACCTATTAAAGAAGAAATCATATTCCTATCCATTACTGAAAGTATAATCCCTATAAGAACCAGTATCCCAGAAAGTTGCGGCATTAAATTTCCAAAGGATTTTAAAGCTTTTTTTAAAGCTTTTTGGGTCTATAATATTTGGTGTTGGTATTTGTAAAAATACTAATGCCTTTATTTTTTGCAAAAAAAAATTGAGACAAATAAAAAAATCCGTTACAATTAAGTTGCGACACCAAAAGAAAGGATG
>NZ_WJWY01000021.1 GCF_010367435.1 Fusobacterium sp. IOR10 | reverse complement strand
TTATATTGATTATTATAATAATCAGAGAATTAAAATAAAATTAAAAGGATTAACTCCTGCAGAATACAGGAATCAATCCTTAAATTAAATATTAAATTTCATGTCCAAGAAAATGGGTTCACTACAGTTTAACCTCTTTTTTTTTATGTTATAATGAAGGGGCTAATTAGGTAGAAGAAAACTTAAAATATTATGGAGGCTAAATATGAAAAAAGTTTTAACAATTGCAGGGTCAGATAGTTGTGGTGGAGCTGGAATTCAGGCAGATTTAAAAGCTATGAGTGCAATGGGAGTTTACGGAATGAGTGTTATTACTGCAGTAACAGCCCAAAATACAATGGGAGTTTTTGCAGTGGAAGAAATGTCTAAAGAAATAATAGAAAATCAAATAAGAGTTATATTTGAAGATATAGAGGTAGATGCTGTTAAAATAGGTATGCTATCAAGTAGTGAAATAATAGAAACAATAGGACGGGCTTTAAAAAAATATAAAGCTAAAAATATAATAATAGATCCAGTTATGGTTTCCAAAAGTGAATATAAATTATTAAAGGATGAAGCTATTGAAGCTTTGAAAAAATTCATATGTCTAGGGAAATTAATAACACCTAATATTCCAGAAGGGGAGATATTATCTGGAATGAAAATTGAAAATGAAGATGATATGATAGAGGCATCTAAAAGAATTCAAAAATTAGGAGCTAAAAATGTGTTGATGAAGGGCGGGCATAGATCTGACAATTGTACAGATATTCTTGTGCTTGAAAATGGAAAAATAGTAAAATTTGATGGAATTAGAATAGATACTAAAAATACTCATGGAACAGGATGTACCCTATCTTCAACTATAGCTTCATTAATAGGAAAAGGATATTCAATAGAAGAAAGTGTAAAAATAGGAAAGGAATATATTACAGAGGCTATTAAAAATTCATTTCCAATAGGACATGGTGTTGGTCCAGTTGGACATTTTGTAGATTTATATAAAAAAGCAGGAGTTAGTTATGAATAAAAAGGATATAGATTATTCTTTGTATCTAGTTACAGATAGGGATATATTAAAGGGAAGAGATTTAAATAAAGCAGTTGAAGAAAGTATTTTAGGGGGAGTAACTGTAGTACAGCTTAGAGAAAAACATATTAGTGATGAAGAATTTTTAAAAATTGCTAAGGAATTAAAAAAAGTTACAGATAAATATAGTATTCCTTTTATTATTAATGATAATGTTGAAATTGCTAAATTAGTTGATGCAACTGGTGTTCATATAGGTCAAAAGGATTATAAATTAGATCACGCTAGAAAGATACTAGGGAAAGATAAAGTGATAGGAGTTTCAGTTGGAAATTTAGAAGAAGCTAAATTAGCTCAAAAGGGTGGAGCTGATTATGTTGGAATAGGGACTATATTTTTTACAGCAACTAAAAGTGATATTAATGAACCTCTTGAGATAAAAGGCTTAAAAAAAATTGTAGAAGGAATAGATATACCTAATGTTGCAATTGGAGGGATACATTTAAATAATATAAATCAAGTAATTAATACTGGAACCAATGGTGTGGCAATAGTATCTGAAATATTAAGTAAAAAAGATATAAAAAAAGCAAGTGAAACATTGTTATCTTATATAAAAGGAGAGTAAAAATGGAAGAAAAATTATTAGGAAATGTAATTGAAAAAATAAGAGAAAAAAATCCCATTATATTTCATATAACAAATTTAGTTACTATAAATGATTGTGCAAACATAACTTTGGCATTGGGAGCTTCTCCTTTAATGTCTTTCTGTGAGGAAGAGTTAGAAGATATTCTTTCCTTTTCATCAGCTTTGATATTAAATATAGGAACAATGGATAAAGCTATGAGAAAAATGGCAGTAAAAGCAGGGAAAGTAGCAAATAAATTAGGAAAACCAGTTGTATTAGATCCAGTTGGAGCAGGGGCATCAAAGGCAAGAATGGATTTAGTGACAAAGTTAATAAAAAATGTTAATTTTGCAGTGATAAAGGGTAATATGGCTGAAATAAAATCAATAGCAGGAATAAAAAATGAAAATAATAAAGGTGTAGACTCTATTGAAGAATTTGAAAATGCAGAAGACATTGCTATTAATTTAGCAAAGAGATTAAATACTGTAATAGCCTTAACTGGTAAAGAAGATATAGTGACAGATGGGAAAAGAATTGCTAAAATAAATAATGGAACTCCTATTCTTGGAAAAGTAACAGGAACAGGGTGTATGACAGCTTCTTTAATAGGAAGTGTTTGTGCAGTGGAAGAGGACTATTTCTTAGGAGCAACAGTTGGAGTTTCCATAATGGGTATTTCAGGAGAAATTGCAGAATCAAGATTAACTGAAGGGCAAGGAAATTCTAGTTTAAGAGTTTGGATTATTGATAGTGTTTATAATATGACAAGGGAAACATTTAATTTTAAAAATCAAATAGAATTAAACTTATAATTAAAATTTTAAAATCATCTTTATATTTATATGGTATATATGATATAATGTTTAGTAATTAAAAAAAGAATCATTGAAATAAATTAAAAAATTAAGGAGGGGAAATATGCATATATCACAAAGAGCTTCAACAATGAACTATTCACCAATAAGAAAGTTGATACCACTAGCCGATGCAGCGAAAGCTCAAGGTGTAACAGTTTATGCTCTAAATATAGGACAACCTAATATTGTAACTCCCGATACAT
The DNA here is from genome assembly GCF_010367435.1 of Fusobacterium sp. IOR10. Classification (NCBI taxonomy): domain Bacteria; kingdom Fusobacteriati; phylum Fusobacteriota; class Fusobacteriia; order Fusobacteriales; family Fusobacteriaceae; genus Fusobacterium; species Fusobacterium sp. IOR10. The sequence goes on along the minus strand of NZ_WJWY01000021.1, from coordinate 33,032 downwards.
TTTTTACAGCACTACATAGTTTTAGTGATAAAATTGTAAAATATTCAGATTCAAGAGGATTAGAAAAATTGAGAGAGAGTTTTAAAGCAAGTTATGAAAAAATGGATACATTTTTTGATAAAGAAGAAATTTTAATAACTCAAGGTGGTAGTGAAGCGATATTTTTTACAATGATGGCTATTTGTAATGAGGGAGATAATGTTTTAATTCCCGAACCCTTTTATTCCAATTATTCAAGTTTTTGTAAGTTTGCAGGGGCTGTTGTAAAACCAATAGAAACAACTATTGAAACAAAATTTCATTTACCAAGTAGAGAAGTAATTGAAAATTTAATAGATGAAAAAACAAGGGCGATTATGATATCAAATCCAGTTAATCCAACAGGAGCTGTGTATACAAAAGAAGAAATATATATGCTAGGGGAAATTGCAGAAAAGTATGATATATACATAATTGCAGATGAAGTATATAAACAATTTATATATGACGATGTTGAATATTTTTCATTCACTCACATTCCAGAAATAGAAAATAGAGTTGTTTTAGTGGATAGTATTTCTAAACATTACAGTGCATGTGGTGCTAGAATAGGATTAATAGCCACTAAAAATCAAGAGTTGTTAAAAGAAATTTTAAAGTTTTGTCAAGCAAGGCTTTGTGTATCAACAATTGAACAACATGCTGCATCTAATTTAATAAATACAATGGAAAGCTATGTTGAGGATGTTAGAGAAAAATATAAAAACAGAAGAGATCTTTTATTTAACTATTTGGAAAAAATGCCAGGGGTGGTTTGTTCAAAACCTTGTGGGGCATTTTATGCCTTTGCTAAATTGCCAGTTGATAGTTCAGAAAAATTTGCAAAATGGTTACTTGAAGAATACAGATATAATAATCAAACTGTATTAATTGCTCCAGGACCAGGTTTTTATCAAACAGAGGGAAAAGGAGAACAAGAGGTTAGATTTTCTTTTTGTACAAATGTAGATGATATTGAAAATGCAATGATAATATTAAGAAGAGCATTAAAAGTTTATAGAGAAGATGTAATGGGATTAATAGAAGAATAACTAATAAGGAGAAAATAATGAAAATAGGATTTGATCATAATAAATATCTTGAGGAGCAGTCAAAATTCATAGTAGAAAGAGTTAATAACTATGATAAACTTTATTTGGAATTTGGAGGGAAATTATTTTATGACTTACATGCTAAAAGAGTTCTTCCAGGTTTTGATGAAAATGCAAAAATAAAATTATTACATAAATTAAAAGAGAAAGTTGAAGTTATAATTTGTGTATATGCTGGAGATATTGAAAGAAATAAAATTAGAGGAGATTTTGGAATTACTTATGACATGGATGTTCTAAGACTTATTGATGATTTAAGAACTTTTGAATTGCAAGTTAATAGTGTAGTAATTACAAGATTTGATGATCAACCAGCTACAACAGTATTTATAAACAAATTGCAACAAAGAGGAATAAAAGTTTATAAACATAGAGCAACAAAGGGATATCCTACAGAAGTAGATACAATTGTTAGTGAAGAGGGATATGGGAAAAATCCTTATATAGAAACAACAAAACCAATAGTTGTAGTTACTGCTCCAGGACCTGGTTCTGGAAAGTTAGCAACTTGTTTGAGCCAATTATATCATGAAGATAAAAGAGGAAAAAAAGCAGGATATTCAAAATTTGAAACATTTCCAGTTTGGAATGTACCTTTAAAACATCCTCTAAATATAGCTTATGAATCAGCAACAGTGGATTTACAAGATGTTAATTTAATAGACTCTTTCCATTTGGAAGCATATGATGAAATAGCTATAAATTACAATAGAGATATTGAAGCATTTCCTGTTTTAAAAAGAATAATTGAAAAAATCACAGGGAAAGCATCTGAATTTAAATCTCCAACTGATATGGGAGTTAATAGAGTAGGATATGGAATTATAGATGATGAGGTAGTAAGAGAAGCTTCTAATCAAGAAATAATAAGAAGATATTTAAAAACAGGTTGTGAATATAAAAAAGGTTATGCTGATAAAAAGTCCTTAGAAAGAGCTAAACTTATAATGGAAGAAGTTAATTTAAAAGAAGAGGATAGAAAAGTTTTAGTAGCAGCAAGGGAAAGACTTTTAAAATTAGATGATAGTTTTAATGAAAAATCAACAGTTGCTATAGAACTAGAAGATGGGAAAATAATCACAGGAAAAGCTTCTGAAACAATGTGTGCTCCAGCTTCAGCAGTTTTAAATGCAATTAAATATTATGCTGGAATAGATGATGCCATTCATTTAATTTCAGAAGAAATAACTAAACCAATTATAGAATTAAAAATGAATAATTTTAGAAATAAAAACACTCAACTTAATTGTGAAGAAGTTTTAATTGCATTAAAAATATGTGCAGTTACAGATGAAAGAGCAGCAAAAGCTATTAATGAATTGAGCAAATTAAGAGGTTGCCAAGCTCATTCAACAACAATTTTAGGAAAAAATGACGATCAATTAATGGGGAAAATTGGACTTGAAATGACTTGTGACTCAGTTTTCTCTAGTGAAAATTTATATTATAATGCATTATAATTAATATGAAAAACAAAAATATCAGTACCCTTATTCTAGGTGCTGGTATTTTTTTAGTATAGAGAGATAATATATATATTAAATATAGTATGTTAAATTATTATATACAAAAAAGATGTGAAATTCTTGACAAAAGTAAAATTATGAGGTATAAATAAATTACAAGAGGAGGATGAGTATAGAGGGGAAGATAGAAAATTAAAATTATTTTGGAGGTGAGTCCAATGAAATAATTAATATTATATTTATTCCATTAAAAACACAATTGAATATAGAATTAAAAGTAAGAAAAATGAATTAATCAAAAAGTAATTTGTGAACTTTAGAATCAAAAAAGTAATTTATGAACCTTAAAATCAAAAAAGTAATTTATGAACCTTAGAATCAAAAAAGTAAAATAAAATTTTTAATTTCTTATTTTAGGAAATAGTTAGCTTTGTTAGTAGTTGTTTTTTAAATTAGTTTTTCTTTTGAAACAGGACTAGAATTCTATATATGAATCAGTCATAAAACAATAGATGAGAAATATCAAAGAAGGAAAAATTAAGTAAGAAGAGTATCATAAATGGGGTAAATATATGGTAGCAAGTTAACGTATAGATGTGTATATTCAGTGGATATGTCTTAGGAAAGGCAGGTGAGTTGCAAAATCGAAATATCATAAAGGGCTATTTAAGTTGTAATAACTTGGATAGCCCTTTTTTTTATATGAAAAATAAATTGAAAAAATTGAATTTTAAAAATATAAATGATAAAATAAGAATACCCATAAAGAGAGGGGAAATAAATTTATAGAGGTGATTTATGAAACATGTGATAGAAGGCAGACAATATGAGACAACAAAATTAGTTTTTTTAAAAGCTGTAAATGATTTATATCCAGAATATGAGGTAGAGTTACAAAATTCTTTAAACAATGGCTCTTATGGGGAAATATATAAGAATGAAAAATTAATTGTTTTAGAATCTGAAGATTATAATAAAATACACAAAAAAATGGATGAAATAGTTTCAAGGGATATACCTATTAATTTAATAACAGAGAACAGTGAAGATTTAAAATTAAAAGCAAAGGCTATAGAGAGAAAGGATATTAAATCCTTACTTGAAAATTGTGGATGGTCAAAAATAAAAGAAGTGGAAATAGAAGGATATAGAGATTATTTTTATATATGTCCTGGGAAATCCACAGGTATAGTTAAAGATTTCAAAATATATAAATATCATAATGGTTTTATATTGAAAACTCCAATGGAAGTGTTCAATTGGAAAGTAGCTCCATTAAAGGATACTCCTAAAATATCAAAAGCATTTAAAGAAGGACATTTATGGGAAAGAATAATGGGGATAAATTATGCAGGAAGTATAAATAAAAAAATATTTGATAATGAGATATTAGAGTTAATATTATTAAATGAAACCCTACATAATAAAAAAATTGGGAAAATTTCAGATGAAATAATAAAGAAAAAAGGTGTTAGAATAGTAACCATTGCAGGACCATCATCATCAGGGAAAACAACTTTTTCCAAAAAATTATTACTTAATTTAAAAACAAGTGGAATTGATACCCTGGCTATTTCTCTAGATGATTATTACATAGGAAGAGAAAATGTTCCTTTAGATGAAAATGGACAAAAAGATTTTGAAACAATAGAAGCTTTAGATATAAAATTACTTAATGAAAATCTAAAAGATTTAATAAATGGATTGGACACGGAGTTACCTTTATATGATTTTTATACAGGGGAAAGAAAGAAAAAAACTAGAAAAGTAAAACTTCCTAAGGATGCAATCATTATAATAGAAGGTATACATGGGTTAAATGATGAATTAACTAAATATATTCCTAGGGAACAAAAATTTAAAATATACATAAGTTGTTTAACTCAAACTAACATGGATATGCATAACAGAGTACACACTACAGATGTTAGAAAAATTAGAAGAATAGTTAGGGATAGCATATCAAGAAAAACTCCAGGGGAAGAAACATTAGCTATGTGGCATTCCATAAGAAAAGGGGAAGAAAAATGGATATTTCCATTTCAAGAAGATGCAGATGAAATTTTTAATTCAAGTTTAAGTTATGAATTATGTATTCTTAAACCATATGCTTTAAAAGAATTAATGAAAATAAGTGTAGATTCACCTGAGTATGATGAAGCTAAAAAATTAGCAGATTTGCTAAGTTGTTTTATAACAGTTGATCAATCTATAGTTCCTACAAATTCCATATTAAAAGAATTTATAGGAGGAAGTGTATTCTATAAATATTAGAGAAAGTGGGGATAAATGTGGAAATTTTAAAAAAAGGATTAAAAGTTTTCAAAAATTTTTTCAAACATTTTTTTGTTGAGGTGGTAAAGGCTTTTTTTAAGTTAATTATATTAGGTCTAGTTATATTAGGAATAACTAAATATGTAAAGGATCAACAGAAATTACCTCCTATAGAAAATAAAACATATGTGGTAATAGAAATGCCAAAGGTTTTAGGAGAGAGCAAAACAAAAACATTATTTGATTTAAATCATCAAGAAAATTTCTACGATTTTTTAAAAGAGTTAAATATAATAAAAAAAGATAAGAGAGTTAAGGGATTAATATTAAAATTAAATAATTATGGTTTAAATAGAGCTCAAACAGAGGAAGTAAAAATAAAAATAAGAGAATTGAGAAAAGAAGGGAAAGTAATATACGCTTATTTAGACTATATAAATAATAGAAATTACTCATTAGCCTTAGAAGCAAAAAGTATAATTATTCCAAATACAAATTTTTTAATATCTGAAATATCTGGATATAGCAGCAATTATCCATATTACAAAACTTTAGGAGATAACCTAGGGTTAGAGGCTGAAATTATTCATATTGGAGATTTTAAAAGTTATGGAGAGAACTATAAAAATACTCATATGAGTAAAGAATTTAGTGAAAATACTAGAAGAATATACAACAAGCTTTATGAAAATTATGTTGGTGATATTGCAAGAAAGAGACATTTAGAAAAGGCTGAAATAAATAAAAAAATTCTATCAGGAGATTTTATAATGTCTTCAGCTGATAATTTAAAGGATAATAAATTAGTAGATCAAGTTATTTATTATGAAGATTTTTTAGCTAAAAATGAAATTAGCAATTACCTTTCTAAAGGTGAATATTTAGCAAGATATTATCAAGAGAAAAAAGCAGAAAAGAAATCAGAGGAAAATGAGATAGCAATATTATATCTTGAAGGAAATATTGTATTAAATGATAATTCTAAAAAAGTGGAAAAAATTATAACTCCAGAATCTGTAAAAGAAAAGTTGAGAATTATAGATAAAGATAAAAGAATAAAAGGCGTTGTTTTAAGGGTGAATTCTCCAGGAGGTTCTGCCTTAGCCTCAGATTTAATATATAAATCATTGAAAGAATTTAAAAAGCCAGTATATGTATCCATGGGAGGAGTAGCAGCCTCAGGGGGATATTTCATTTCAGCTGCAGGGGACAAAATTTATGCAGACAAGGAAAGTATAACAGGGTCAATAGGTGTAGTTACAATAATTCCAAATGCATCAAAATTATTGAAAAAAATAGGAATTAATTATGATCAAATAACAAATAATAAATATGATACAAGTATGGGAATATATAGAAAATTATCCCCTGAAATGAAAAATAAAATTTATAATTCTAGTATAGGTTCTTATAATGAATTTTTGTCAAAAATGTCAATTAGTAGAAAAATGAAAATTTCTGATGTGGAAAAAATAGCTGGAGGAAGGGTTTGGCTAGGAAGTGAAGCAAAAGAAATAGGACTTATTGATGAGATAGGGGGCTTGGAAAAAGCTATAAGTGACTTGGCTTTGAAGTTAGATATAAATGACTATAAAGTTGTAGAGACAATAAGACAAGAAAAATTTGAATCTTTATTAAAAACAATACTTCCAAAATATATATTTAAAGATATTATTGGAAATGATTTATTAATTAATGAATTTAAAAATATGAAAGAATTTACATTACAAGAAGAACTTTTGAGAAGACCTATTTTATATGCTACAGATACAAAATTTTAAATTTTATTTCAATAGTTTTAAAAATTATGATATAATCAAAAAGTAGTTTAAGAATAAAAAATTAGGGGGGAATATAGTGGTTAGAAAATTAAAATCTGCTAAAAATGGTGGAAACCAAATGGATATAGTAAAAAAAGCTCAAATTATGCAACAAGAAATGTTGAAAATTCAAGAAGGTTTAAAAGAAAAAGAAGTTGAATCTTCAGTTGGTGGAGGAGCAGTAGTTATAAAAGCTAATGGTCAAAAGGAAGTTTTAAGTGTTTCTCTTTCTGATGAGATAGTAAAAGAAGCTGCAGAAGATAAAGAAATGTTAGAAGACTTAATTCTTTCAGCTGTTACTGAAGTTATCAGACAAGCAGAAGAGCTATCTGAAAAAGAAATGTCATCTGTAACTGGAGGAATGAATATTCCAGGATTATTCTAATTAAAACTTATAGAATGAAACATAAAAAGTGTTAATGCATATATGTATTGGCACTTTTTTTAATACTAAAATTATGATATAATATCTAGTATATGAAAAAAGATTAAATAATGTTTTAAATAAAGATTTTAGGAGATTATAAAATGTATAAATTTTATGGAATATTGTTATATTTTATTTTAAGAATTATAAAAATGACTCTAAAAATAAGAATAATAGAAGAGGAAAAAATTGATAGTAAAGAAACTTATGTATGTGGATTTTGGCATAATAAATTGGCAATATCTCTATTTTGTCTAGGGGAATTAGATAAAAAAGTGGGTCTTGCTAGTCCTTCTAAAGATGGAGAGTTAATAGCTACTCCCCTTGAAATGATGGGATATAAAATAGTGAGAGGATCTTCAGGTAGAGACTCTATTAAAAGTGTTGTTAAAATGGTTAAACTAGTTAAAGAAGGATATACCTTAGGTACTCCTTTAGACGGACCAAAGGGTCCAGTATTTAGGGCAAAAAAAGGAATGATATATATTGCTCAAAAAACAGGAAAGCCTTTCATATGTCTAGGTGGAGCCTATAGTAAAAAATGGGTTTTTTCAAAAGCTTGGGATAAATTTCAATTACCAAAACCATTTTCAGAGGTAGTTTGCGTTATTGGAGAAAGAATGTATATTCCTGAGGGAGAAAACATAAAAAAATATCAACAAATAGCAGAAGAAGAATTAAAAAGACTTAATTTAAAAGCAGAAAAAGCATTAAGAAAATAAATAAGAATATATTCACAAAAAATTAGGAGGAAATAATGAATAATAAATTTTATATAACAACACCAATATACTATGTAAATGGTGATCCTCACGTTGGTAGTGCTTATACTACAATAGCTGCAGACACAATGGCAAGATATAAAAAAACAGCAGGATATGACGTATTTTTTTTAACAGGTACTGATGAACATGGTCAAAAAGTTGAAGAAACAGCAAAGGCTAAAGGTCTATCACCTCAAGCTTGGACAGATAAAATGGCTCCAAGATTTAAAGAAATGTGGACAGCTTTAAATGTTAAAAATGATGATTTCATAAGAACAACAGAAGAAAGACATAAAAAAGCAGTTACAAAAATTCTAAAGACTGTATATGAAAAGGGAGATATTTATAAAGGAGATTATGAAGGAAAATATTGTGTTTCTTGTGAAACATTTGTTCCTGAAAATCAAGTTGGAGAAGGGGATACTTGTCCAGATTGTGGGAAACCTTTAAGAATAGTAAAAGAGGAATCATATTTCTTTAAAATGTCAAAATATCAAGATGCTCTATTAAAACATATAGATGAAAATCCTGATTTCATACTACCTCATTCAAGAAGAAACGAAGTGACATCTTTTATTAAACAAGGATTACAGGATTTATCAATATCTAGAAATACTTTCGAATGGGGAATTCCTATAGAATTTGCACCTGGGCACATAACTTATGTTTGGTTTGATGCTTTAACAAACTATTTAACAGCAGTTGGATATGAAAATAATGTTGAGAATTTTGAAGAAAGATGGACAAATGGAGAAGTAGTTCATCTTTTAGGAAAAGATATAGTTAGATTCCATGCTATTATTTGGCCTTGTATGCTACTTTCAGCAGGAATTAAATTACCTGATAAAATAGTTGCCCATGGTTGGTGGACATCTGAAGGAGAAAAAATGTCAAAATCTAAAGGAAATGTTGTTTCCCCTTTAGATGAAATAAAAAAATATGGTGTAGATGCATTTAGATACTACCTATTAAAGGAAGTTTCATTTGGAAATGATGGAGATTATTCTGAAAAAGCAATTATGACTAAGATAAATGCAGATTTAGCAAATGATTTAGGGAATCTATTAAATAGAACCCTAGGAATGTACAAAAAATATTTTGGAGAAAATATAGTAGGAAATGCTGAATATGATGAAATAGATAATAGTGTAAAAGAATTGTTTGCTGATATTTTAGTGAAGATAGATGATCACATGTCAAGATTGGAATTTTCAAGAGCTTTAGAATTAATTTGGAAATTTATTTCTAGAATGAATAAATATGTGGATGAAACTTCACCTTGGTTACTTGTGAAAGATAAAGAAAAACAACAAAGATTAGCAGGAGTAATGAATATTTTAGTTGAATCTTTGTATAAAATAGCAGTTTTAATTTCTCCATATATGCCAGAAGCAGCTCAAAAAATATGGACTCAATTGGGATTTGAAGAAAATATAGAAGAAGCTCTTTTGGAAAATATAAAAGAATGGGGATTATTAAAAGAGGGACATAAATTAGGAGAAGCAACACCTATTTTCCCAAGATTAGAAATAAAAAAAGAAGATAAAGAAAAAAATCCAATAAATAAAAATTTAAAAATAGAAAATCCAATAAATATTGATGAATTTTCAAAAGTTGAATTAAAAGTTGTTGAAATATTAGAAGTTGATAAAGTGAAAGATTCAGACAGACTTTTAAAATTTAAAGTAAAAGATAAAAAAAATATAAGACAGATAGTTTCAGGAGTTGCTAAATATTATCCAGACTATAAAGAATTAGTAGGAAAAAAAGTAATGGCAGTATTAAACTTAGAACCAGTTGAATTAAAGGGAGAAATATCTCAAGGTATGCTTCTTAGTACAGAGGAAAAGAAAAGAATTAAACTAGTTGAAATTGATGCTTCTGTAAAAGTTGGGTCCAAGGTAAAATAAGTATAGAGATAATGATTTAGGAGGGGAAAATGAGAAAGGTAACTAAAGCAGTTATACCTGCAGCAGGGCTAGGGACAAGAGTACTACCAGCAACAAAAGCTCAACCTAAAGAGATGCTTGTAATAGTTGATAAGCCATCCCTTCAATATATAGTTGAAGAGTTAGTGAAATCAGGAATAACAGACATAGTAATAATAACAGGAAGAAATAAGAATTCAATAGAAGATCATTTTGATTATTCCTTTGAATTAGAAGAAACTCTAAAGGAACAAGGAAAGTATAAATTACTTGAAAAAGTTCAATACTTATCAAATTTAGCTAATATATTTTATGTTAGACAAACTCATCCAATGGAGTTAGGTCACGCAATATTAAAGGCAAAACCATTTATAGGAAATGAACCATTTGTAATAGCTCTAGGTGATGATATAGTTTATACAGAAGGTAAAACAGCAACTTCTCAGTTAATAGAAACATATGAAAAATATGGAGCAAGTGTACTTGGAGTACAAAATGTTAATGAGAAAGATGTGTGTAAATATGGAATAGTAAAACCAGGTGTAACCTTAGATGAAAAAACAGTTGCAGTGGAAAATTTCATAGAGAAACCAAGTATAAAAGAAGCTCCATCAACACTAGCGTGCCTAGGAAGATATCTTCTAAGTTCAGAAATATTTAAATCTCTAGAAGAAACAGAGCCAGGAAAAGGTGGAGAAATTCAATTAACAGATGGTATACTAAAAATGTTAAAAAATGGGAAAAAAGTAGTAGCTCATAATTTTCATGGGAAGAGATATGATATTGGAAATAAAATAGGCCTGCTAAAGGCAAATATTGATTTTGGTCTAAGAAATAAAGAAACAAGGGAAGATTTAATTAAATACTTAAAAGAAGAAGTAAAGTTATAAAATTAAATATAAAAATAGAAAGAAAGGAGATGCCGTATGAAAGAAAAGGTAATGGAAACATATAAATTATGGCTAGAGTCAGACTATATAGATCCTAATGATAAAGAAGAGTTAAAAGATTTAAATTATAAGGAAATAGAGGAAAGATTTTATACCAATTTGAGTTTTGGAACTGCTGGAATGAGAGGTATAAGAGGAATTGGGACTAATCGTATAAATAAATATATTGTAAGAAAAGCCACTCAAGGACTTGCTAACTATATAATAAAGACAACTGGTCAAGAAGGAATGAAAAAAGGGGTGGCCATTGCCTATGACTGTAGAATAGGATCTTCTGAATATGCTATGAATGCTGCTTTGGTACTTGCAGGAAATGGTATAAAATCTTATTTATATGAATCTTTGAGAACAACACCAGAACTTTCATTTACAATTAGAGAACTTGGAGCTCAATCAGGTATAGTTGTAACAGCTTCACACAATCCTCAAGAATATAATGGATATAAAGTTTACTGGGATATTGGCTGTCAAATTGTAGAGCCAGAAGCTAGTGGAATAATTTCAGAAGTAAATAATGTTAAAGATTTTAAAAGTATAAAAATGACAACAATGGAAGAAGCTAAAGAAAAAGGACTTCTAGAAATTATAGGAAAAGAAATAGATGATAAATTTATAGAGGCAGTGAAAAAAGAAGCTATAAATGTTGATATACCTGGTAAAAAAGATTATAAAATAGTTTATTCTCCTCTTCATGGAACTGCAGGAAGACCAGTGAAGAGAATTCTTTCTGAAATGGGCTTTGATGGTGTTCATGTTGTAAAGGAACAAGAGGTTCCAGATGGTATGTTCCCAACTTGTTCTTATCCAAATCCTGAAGATAAAACAGTTTTTAAATTATCAACAAAACTTGCAGATGAAATAGGAGCTAACCTTTGTATAGGAAATGATCCAGATGGTGATAGAACAGGAATAGCAGTAAAAACAAAAGCTGGTGAATGGATATATCCAAATGGAAATCAAATAGGAATGATTTTAATGGATTATATTTTAAAAAATACAGAAAATATTCCTAAAAATGGAGCAGTTGTTTCTACAATAGTTTCAACACCTATGTTAGATGAAATAGCAAAAAAATATAAAGTTAAAATGTATAGAACTTTAACTGGATTTAAATATATTGGAGAAAAAATAGAGGAATTTAAAACAGGAAAATTAGATGGAACTTATTTATTTGGATTTGAAGAATCAATAGGATATTTAAAAGGAACCCATGTAAGGGATAAAGATGCTGTTGTTGCATCCCTATTAATTTCAGAAATAGGAGCTTATTATGAAAGTATAGGAAGTTCAATAGCAGAAGAATTAGATAGAATTTATAAAAAATATGGTTGGTTTGGAGAAGATGTAGTATCTATTGTGAAAAAAGGGATGGATGGAGCAAAGGCAATTAAAAAAATTATGAAAACCCTAAGAGAAAAAGAAATTAAAAACATGATTGGGAAAAAAGTTATTTCATTGAAAGATTTCAAAAAAAGTATTGAAATAGATTTTGAACATTGTCATAGAAAAACAATAGAACTTCCAAAATCAAATGTTTTACAGTTCACATTGGAAGATGATATTCTAATAACAGTTAGACCTTCAGGTACAGAGCCTAAAATTAAATACTATATTTATGTAAAAGGTAAAACTAAAGAAGAAGCTGATCTTCGTATAAAAGAAGTAAGTGAACAATTTATTGAGTTTGTAGATTCATTATAATTAATATTTAGAGGGGATAGTTCCCCTCTTTTTTAAAACATGGGAGGAAAAATGGTAGATGCAATATATATTCATATTCCTTTTTGCGTGAAAAAATGTAATTACTGTGATTTTTTATCCTTTAAAAGTGATGAAGAAACAATAGAGAAATATGTTGTAAATTTAATTAAAGAAATAGAGCTCTACCCTAAATATAATTACGATACAGTTTATTTTGGTGGAGGAACCCCCTCTCTTTTAAAAGGGGAACAAATAAAAAGAATATTAAATACATTGAGTATAAATGCTAATGCAGAAGTAACACTGGAATTGAATCCTAAAACAGCTAGTGGCGAAGAAATAAGAGAATTTAAAAATGCAGGAATAAATAGGCTAAGTATAGGAATTCAAAGTTTCAATGATAAATTTTTAAAAAAATTAGGAAGGATACACAATATTCAAGAGGGAATAAGTGTATATAAGGAAACTAGAAAAATAGGTTTTAATAGTATTAGCCTAGATTTAATGTTTTCCTTACCAGAAGAAAGTATTGAAGATGTGAAAATGGATATGAAAAAGTTAATAGAATTAAATCCAGAACATTTTTCAATATATTCTTTAATTTGGGAACCTGGAACTAATTTTTACGAAAAATTAAAAAAAGGTGAATATAAAGAGACAGAAAATGATTTAGAAGCAGATATGTATGAATATATAATTGACTATGCTAAAAAAAATTCATATACTCATTATGAAATCTCAAATTTTTGTAAAAAGGGCTATGAAGCTAGACATAATACTAAATATTGGAGAAATAAAGAATATTTAGGAGTTGGATTAGGTGCTTCAGGTTATTTAGATAATATTAGGTATAAAAATCAGATGAAATTTAGTTCTTATTGTGATAGTATATTAATAGGTAAAAAACCAATATTAGAAAATGAAATAGTAGATGAAGTGTCTCTAGAAGAATACAGACATATATTAGGTCTTAGACTTTTAGAAGAGGGAATAGTTCCAAATACAGAGGAAAATTATGTGAAAATTTATAAAGAGCTTGAAAATAAAAATTTTTTAATTAAAAAAGATGGAAGATATATATTAACTAAAAAAGGATTGTTTTTAGCAAACGATGTATTTGAAAAATTTATATGAGAGAGGGTGATTTTTTGTCAATAGTAACTGAAAGAGTCAAAGAAATACAAAATGATATAAAAAAACATTCTTCGTATCCACAAAAAGTTAAGTTAGTTGCAGTAACTAAATATCCAATAGTGGATAAACCTAAATTAGAAGAATTAATTGAAAATGAAATATTAGACTTTGGAGAGAATAGGGTTCAAGTTTTAGAGGATAAAAGAGAACTACTAGGGGAAGAAAAAAATAATATTAATTGGAATTTCATAGGAAATTTACAAAAAAATAAAGTAAAATATATTATAGGGTATATTCATATGATACATTCTGTAAATAGAATGTCAATTGCTGAGGAAATTAATAAAAGGGCAAAAAATGTAAAAAGAGTTATAGATGTATTAATAGAAATAAATTTAAGTGGAGAGGATTCAAAGGAAGGATACGAAGAAAGTGATTTTTATAAAGATTTGCCAGAATTAATGAAACTAGAAAATATAAAAATTAAAGGGTTAATGACAATAGCTCCAAATACAGATGATGAAGAAAAAGTGAGAGCTAGTTTTAGAAAATTAAGAGAAATAAAAGAGGATTTAAATGAAAAATATTTCAATGGAACTCTTAGTGAACTTTCAATGGGCATGAGTCATGATTATAAAATAGCTCTTGAAGAAGGGGCAACAATAATAAGAGTTGGAAGCAAACTTTATAGCTAATGATGGAGGTGGACATAATGAATAAGAAGAGAAACAAGTTAGAAAGTTTTAAAGAAATATTTGGCATGGGTGGCTCTGATGTTGAAAATGAAGATAGTGGGATAGTTGATTTTCAAAGCGAAAAAATTCAATCAGAAGAAATGAAAATTAACAAAGGAAAATTTTTTGGGAAAAAAGATATTGAAAAAAAAGAGTCTATTGTGATGGAAGAAGATATTTCAGATTATCAAAGTGTTATAGTTGACTTAAAGAAATATGAAGATTGTAAAAAAATAGCTAAATATATAAAAAATGATAAAGTGGTTACATTAAATTTAGAATATTTAGATAAAGAAACAGCCCAAAGGATAATTGACTTTTTAAGTGGAGCTATGTCTATTAAAGAAGCTAGATTAATAGATATTAGTGCTAATGTATATGTATCTGTTCCAAAGGATATGAATGTATTCTTTGACAGGGGAAAAAAACAAAATAAAAACAATTTGTTTAATTTAAAATAAAAGGAGTTTTAAAGAGTGGAAAAAAGAAAAGTAAAAGCTTTAGCATTATTTTCAGGAGGATTAGATAGTTCTTTAGCTATAAAACTAATTAAAGACCAAGGTATAGAAGTTATCGCTTTAAATTTTGTATCTCATTTTTTCGGTGGGAAAAATGAAAAAGCAGAAAAAATGGCCAAGCAATTAGGAGTTAAATTAGAGTATGTTGACTTTAGTAAACATCATATGGATATAATGAAAAATCCAGTATATGGAAGAGGGAAAAATATGAATCCATGTATTGATTGTCATGCTCTTATGTTTAAATTTGCAGGGGAATTATTAAAAGAATATGATGCTGATTTTTTAATTTCAGGAGAAGTTTTAGGTCAAAGACCAATGTCTCAAAATTCAAGTTCTTTAGAGAAAGTAAAAAAATTATCTAAAAAGGGAGATATAATCTTAAGACCTCTTTCTGCTAAAAATTTACCTTTAAGTCAGCCTGAAATAGATGGGTTAGTTGATAGAGAAAAGCTTATGGATATTAGTGGAAGATCAAGAACAAGACAGATTGCCTTAGCAGAGGAAATGGGATTAGTAGATTATCCAACACCAGCAGGGGGATGTCTTTTAACAGATCCAGCTTATTCTAAAAGATTGAAAATAATAGAAGAAGATGGGTTACTAGAGGATGAAAATTCCAATATATTTCATCTTTTAAAAAAAGGTAGATTTTATAGATTTGAAAAAAGAAAGTATCTTTTTGTTGGAAGAACTAAGGAAGAAAATGAAGAAATTTTAAAATATAAAACATTTGGAGATTTTTTCATAAGAGGTAAGTCTGTTGGAGGCCCTTACATAATAGGTTATGGAGGTTTGTCAGAAGCAGAAACAGAATTTGCTAAAGATTTATTTTCTAAATATTGTAAATTCAAAGGGGAAAAAGAAGTAGAGATATTTTTTAACGAGAAACCAATGAAAGTTATGGAAATTAACAATAACCAAGTAGAAGAACAAATAAAAAAATATCAAATTGTTATGAAATAAGTAATTATTTTGGAGGATTTTATGGAAGAAAATAAATTGAAATTTTTGCGATTGCTATCTAATTCTTTTCCTACAATAGCAAGTACAACAAGTGAAATAATAAACTTGAAAGCAATAATGAATTTACCAAAGGGTACAGAGCATTTTTTAACAGATATTCACGGTGAGTATAAAGCTTTTAATCATGTTTTAAGAAATGGTTCAGGAGTAATAAAGGATAAAATTCAAGAGATTTATGGAGATACATTGGAAGAAGGATTTAAAAGACAACTTGCAACAGTAATATATTATCCAGAAGAAAAAATAACCTTTGTTCAAGAGCAAGAAACTGATATGTCAAGTTGGTATAGAGTTACTATTATTAGACTTATTGAGGTATGTAGAGTAGTAAGTTCAAAATATACTGATTCTAAAGTTAGAAAGGCTCTGCCACCTGAATTTGAATATATTATTCAAGAACTTTTACATGAAAAATATTATTCAGAAGATAAGAAAGACTATGTAAGAAAAATTATAGAAACAATAATAGAACTTGATAGAGCAAAGGAATTTATAGTAGCAATATCTGAACTTATTCAAAGATTAACAATAGATGTTTTACATATTGTGGGGGATATTTATGATAGAGGTCCTCATCCACATTTAATTATGGATAAATTAATGAAACATCATAATGTTGATATCCAATGGGGAAACCATGATATGCTTTGGATGACAGCAGCAGCAGGTCAAGAATGCTCAATAGCAAATGTTATTAGAATTTGTAGTAGGTATTCTAATACAGATATATTAGAGGATATTTACGGGATAAATTTATTACCACTAGCTAAATTTGCTATGAAAAAATATTATAATGATGAATGTTTATTGTTTATTCCAAAGGAAACTAGCGATGAAGATATAGTTATGATGGCAAGAATGCACAAGGCAATATCAATAATTCAATTTAAGTTAGAATATAATTTGATAAAAAGAAATCCAAAATTTAAGATGGAAGATAGATTATTACTAGATAAAATCAACTATGACAATGGAACTATTAAAATAGATGGAAAAGAGTATAAAATGTTAGATAACAATTTCCCAACTATTGATCCAAATGATCCCTATAAATTAACAGATGAAGAAAGGGATATAGTAAAGAAATTAAAACATAGTTTTACCCATAGTGAAAAACTTCAAAAACATATTAAGTTTTTATTTGCTAAAGGGAGCATGTTTTTAAAATATAACTCCAATCTTTTATATCATGGATGTATTCCAGTTGATGAAAAGGGAGAATTTATAAAAGTTGATTTATTTGGAAAAGAATTATCTGGGAAAGCTTATTTAGAAGAATTAGATAGAATTTGTAGAGAAGGATATTTTAATAAAACAGATAAAGAAATGAAACAACAATGTACTGATATAATGTTTTATTTGTGGCTTGGAAAGGATTCTCCATTATTTGGGAAATCAGCTATGAAAACATTTGAAAGATATTTTATTGCTGAAGAAGAAACTCACAAGGAAATAAAGAATCCATATTATTCATTGTATGAAAATAAACACTTTATAGAAAAAATATTCAATGAGTTTGATATAGATGTAAATATTTCTCATATAATAAATGGTCATGTTCCTGTTAAAGAGAGAAGAGGAGAAAGTCCAATAAAGGCAGAAGGAAGATTAATAGTTATAGATGGTGGGTTCTCAAAACCTTATCAAAGGGAAACAGGACTTGCAGGATATACTTTAATTTATAATTCTTATGGTTTAAAAATAGTTTCTCATCAACCCTTTAAAGATGTATCTAGAGCAATAGCAGAATGCTTGGATATTCATTCTTCAACAAGAATAGTTAAAAGAGTTTTAGAAAGAAAAAAAGTAAAAGATACAGATATAGGTGAAAAAATTCAAGTTCAGATTAATGATTTGTATGAATTATTAAGAGCTTATAGAAAAGGAATGATTAAAGAAAAGCATTCATAAGAAAAAGCTACTACATTTTGTAGTAGCTTTTTTATTTTCTTAGTATGTTCTACAAACTCTAAATCCTATACTAGAATCTTTATCATTATTTCCAAAATGATATTTATGAATTAAATTCATAAATTCTCCCCTATTAAACCAAGATCCTCCCCTTATAACTCTATCATCTTCTGATTGAGTATACATAAATGTATTTTTTTCCAGTGTTGAAGTTTCATGAGAGCTTCTATCAGTGCTATGATTTGAGTCAAAACACCACTCCCAAACATTTCCAGAAACATCATATAATCCCAATTCATTTGGAGCTTTTAATCCAACATTGTGAGTTTTTGAATTTGAATCAGAGGATGACCAGGCAATATCTTTAACATTATCAGATCCAGCAAATTTACTGTTAAAGCTTCCCTTTTCTATTCCCTTTTGTCCACCCCTTGCAAACCATTCCCATTCAACTTCTGTTGGTAATCTATAACCTTTGGTTTTTGAAAAATCTGCTATACAAGGATCAACTTCTTTGCCATCTTCTAGTATAATTTTTGTAAGTTTATTATTTTCTATTTTATAAACTTCTTTATATCCTTCTTTTATACTTAATTTATTACAGAATTTTAAAGCATCCATCCAAGATACTGTTTCAACAGGAAGATCCTTTCCTATAAAGTTACTTGGAGCTGTTTTCATTATTGAAAACCATAATTTTTGTGTAACTAAATATTTATCAACATGTAAAGGAGAAATTTCTTTATAGGTATCTAAAGAATAGGGTTTATAAGATCCTCCTTTGGCAACAATAGTATTAATTTTAATATTTTCCACATTACTTAATTTTAACGTGATCTCTTTTTGTTGTTGAAGCTCTCGATACTGTTCTTTTAATTCAACCATTTTTTCAGTTAAACCATTAACTAGCATATCAATATTTTTAATAGATTCTACAAAATTTAAATTCATTGTTTCCATATAATTACCTCCAACTAATAAAAGATCACTTCATATACAAAATATATTCCAAAACAGAATATAATAAATACAATGTATGTATTATAACACTGAATAAAAAAAAGTCAATAAAAAAATAAAAAATTATTTAAAATGTAATATAATTATTGTAAGTAATAATAGTATAAAATTTGCATGGGGATAGTATACTTTTTGCACGACCCCTAGTATAAAATTTGCACCCATAATATTATAATACTTAACAACTTTATCTAATATTATACCTTTCTTATCTCTTTATTAAAAATTAAGTAAGGTGTTTAAGAAACAATAGTATTAAAATATAAATATATTAAAAACATATAATTAAATTAAAAGGAGATGAATATGAATGGAATATAGTTATAAATTTTTACCTTTTTTAAAGGTTTTTAAAGAAACTAAATTGAAAATGAGTGAGAAGATTATATATTTTATAATTGAATCTTTGGATAATGATAATGGATGTTTTGCATCTAACGCTTATTTTATGGAATTAACAGGTTATTCAAGAAGAACCTGTATAAGTTCCATAACTAAATTAAGAAAATTAGGATATATAACAGTTAAACTTATTAAAGATCCTAATAATAATAAAAAAACAATTAGAAGAATTATTCATGTTACAAAAAGATATATATTTTTATACGAAGATAGAAAAAATAATGAATTAACTGAATCTGAAAAAACCATTGTATATGAAATACTTTTTTATTATAATGTATTGGGATTACCTAGGTATGATAAAGTTACAAATAACAATAAGATCATTATTAAGGCATGTGATAAACTAGGAAAAAGGAAAGTACAAGAAGCTTTGGAAAAAATGAGCAAAAGTACATTTGTTAAAGAAAATCTTTCTATAAATTCCATATTTAAAATAGAAAATTTAGAAAAAGGATTAAATGGATATTTTAAAGATTTTAATAAAAAGGAGAAGGAAAATGAAAATAATAGATTTGACTCATGGGATATGTGAAAATATATCTGTTTTTCCAGGATCATCATTACCTAAAATAGAAAAAACAAGTACTGTTGAAAAGGATGGATTCAATGAAAGTATGCTAACTATATTATCCCATACAGGTACCCACGTAGATGCTCCAAGACATATATTTTCAAAGGGAAAATCCCTAGATGAATTTTCTGTGGATTCATTTATAGGAAAAGCTTTTGTTGTGGATACTAGAAAAATAAATCCAAAGGAAGATATTAAAATAAAAGATATAAATAAGGAGAGTTTTAAAAAAGCAGATTTTATATTATTTTATAATGGCTTGGATAAAAAATATGGGAAAAAAGAATTTTTAACAGATTATCCTGTTCCTAGTAAAGAGTTAATTGACCTTATAAATGTTCACAATAAAAAGGGAATTGGTTTTGATGTTATTGGTCTAGATAGGTTGGAAAATGAAAATTTAGATTTACACAAAAGATTATTTGAAAATAATGATATAATAAACATAGAAAATTTAAGTAATCTAGATAAGATTATAGATGAAATAGGAGAGGGTTTGTTTACTTTTGTGGCGTTACCACTAAAATTTAAAAACAGCGATGGAGCACCTGTGAGAGCCATTGGAATACTAGAGGAGGATTAATGATATATAATGGAAATTACAATGAGTTTTATAAGGAACTTTTCAATTTAATAGATGAAAAATATAAAGATGAAACTCAGTTTGAAAGGCACAGAAAAATTATAAATGTCCCAAGGGAAGAAATAATAGGATTAAAAATTCCTCCTATGAAAAAAATAGCACAGGAAATAGCTAAGAATAACTGGAAAAACTTCTTAAATGAAAAAAGAAATAATACATATGAAGAAAAGTTAATAAGAGGTCTTGTAATTGGTTATGTGAAAGAAGATTATAATAATCTTGAAAAATATATAGAAGAATTTTTTAAAAATGATGTTGATAACTGGGCAATCTGTGATAGTGCTATTTCAAATTTAAAAATTATTAAAAAAAATAGAAAGGAATATTTTAAATTAATTACTGGATATATGGATTCTCATAATCCATGGGAAGTGAGAGTGTTATTAGTTTCCCTTTTAAATTACTATATTGACCATGAATATATATATGAATTAATAGAAATTTGTAAGAAAGTTAAAAATGAACATTATTATGTTAAAATGGCCCTTGCTTGGTTAATATCAATTATGTTTATAAAAAAAAGAGAAGAAACATTGAAATTTCTTCAAGAGGAAAAATATAATTTAGACACTTGGACATACAATAAAGCTCTGCAAAAAATAACAGAGTCTTTTAGAGTAACTAAGGAAGATAAAGATTTAATAAGAAGCATGAAAATAAAAACATCTAAGATTTAACTTAGATGTTTTTATTTTATCTTATTTTTTTATTTTTCTGTCCTTTGTTTATAGAACAACAATCTAGTTTTTGATCTCCAAAGGTTTTTTTGTTTTCAACTGCAATTTTTTCTAAAAAATGGTTAAAAGCCGTTTTTAGTTTTTGTAACATAGCCATCACCTCAACTTTATTTGTACCCCCCCATATAGGGGGTTAAACAATATTACCATTAAATAGTTTCTTTGTCAAATAAAAATAAGGGGAAGTCCCCTTATTTTAAAGCAAGTTCTATTCTAATTAAAGCCTCATTTAAAATTTCTCTAGAACAAGCTACATTAATTCTTTGATATTGTTTCCCATCTTTTCCAAATAAAACTCCCTTATTAAAGGCAACTTTTCCTTTATTTAACATTCTATGAATAATTTCATCATCAGATAGATTATATTCACTAAAATCAAGCCAAGCCAAGTAAGTTCCTTCAGGAATAATATATTTAATTTTAGGTAAGTGTTCATTTAAATATTCTTCTAAGAATTTTAAATTATCATCTATATAGCTATTGACTTTAGTAAGCCAAGGTTTGCTTTTTGAGTATGCAGCCTTTGTTGCTGTTATAGCAAATGGAGAAGGTAACCCCATATGCATTTTAGAAACAACTTCTTCAGTCCATTTTTTCTTTATTTTATTTGAGAATATAATTATATTAGACAACTGAAGTCCTGCTAGATTAAAAGATTTACTAGGGGAAGTACATATTATTAATTTTTCTTTAATATTTTTTTTGAAAGTTCCCATAGAAGTGAAGTTTACATTATTTCTAATTATATCACAATGTATTTCATCTGCTATAATGAAAATATCATTTTCAGTGCAAATATTTACAATTTTTTCCAATTCTTCCTTTGTCCAAACTCTTCCAACAGGATTGTGAGGACTACAAAGAATAAGTAATTTATTATTAGAATTTTTTATTTTTATTTCTAAATCTTTAAAATCTATAGAATAATGACCCTTGTTATTAATTAAATGATTCTTAACAACTTTTCTTTTGTTACTAAGGATAGTGCTTTGAAAGGGTCCATAAACAGGAGGTTGAATTATTACTCCATCTCCTTCTTCAGTTAATATTTTAATAAGAATAGCTAAAGCTGGGACAACTCCGGGACTATAATTTATGTTTTTTTTCTCAATATTATAAGAATAATTTTCTTTAAACCATTTTATCAAAATATCATAATATTCTTGATCAAAAAAACTATAACCAAAAATTTTATGATTAACCCTTTTGGTTAAAGCTTTTGTAATTTCATTGGAACATTGAAAATCCATATCAGCAATCCATAAGGGTAAAACTTCATGATTTATATCAGGATAAACAAGATCAATAAAATCCCATTTCATTGAATTTGTCTTTTTTCTATCTATAACTTTGTTAAAGTTAGTCATTAGTATCTCCTTTTTCCAGGTATTCATCTCTTATCTTTAAAGCTAAATCAGGATAGTTTCCAATAATAATATCAATTTTTTTATTAAACATATCCCTAATATTTTTTTCATCATTAACAGTATAAACATTAATTTCAATACCTTCATTTTTTATATTTTTCACAATATCTTCAGTCATACTTTCATAACAAGGATGGTAACACTGAACTCCTAAGTTTTTAGTATATTTTCCAGCATCAACTATCCAAGTATCAGAAAGGAATCCATATTTTAGAAGGGGGGCAATTTTTTTCATTCTTAATATAGAATAATGATTGAAACTAGAAATAATAACTTTCTTTTCTAAATTATATTTTTTTATAAGGTTAAAAACCTTTTCTTCAATACCTCTATATTCATTTTTCCCTGTTTTAAGTTCAATATTTGTAATGATATCTGTATCTTTTACTAAATTACAATATTCTTCAAAGGTAGGTATAGAATTAAAGCCGTATTTAAAGAAATTAGCTGAAGCATTAAATGCAGATAACTCTTTATAATCAAAGTTAGCAACAAAGCCATGTCCATTTGTAGTTCTATCAATTGTTTCATCATGAATAATAACAACTACATTATCCTTTGTTAGTTGTACATCTAATTCTATTCCATCAACTCCAATATCTATAGCCTTCTTAAAAGCCAAAAGGGTATTCTCAGGATAATATCCCTTGAATCCCCTATGTGCAAAAATTTTTGTCATAATTACATCTCCAATTTAAAATTTAATAGTTTATTTAATAATACTATATTTTAAATTTTTTTAAAAGGAAAAGGATGTAAAATGTAATTTTAATTTTCTATTTCTTCTAATATTCCTAGATATTTTTTTTGAAAACCATTTTTAGTTGCTTCATCTTCTGAAATTTTAGTTTCCTTATCAATGAAATTTTTATCTTCTTGTGATAGAGTTCTTTCAGCATAACTGTAGGCAGCTAAATTTTCTTTATCAATGTGTCTTTGTAATAGATCACCATATGCAAGGGAATTAAAAATAATATCCATTTTGTATTCAGTTTTAGGATCTAATTTATATTGTTTAACTGCTTCCACTAATTGCATCATATGTAATCTTCCCAAGTCATGCTCAACTAACATTCCATTTTTAATTAATGTATTAGCCACAGGACCTAATTTTTCCATCATTACTTTAAATAGTATTCTTTCTTCCTTTTGGTGATGATGTTTATCAGCATAATTTTTTCCAAATTCAATAATTTTTTCAAATTTTTCTATATCTAAATCATTTCCTTCTAAAATACCTAAACATATTTTTCTAATGGCAGTTTTCATTCTAAGAATATTGTTATGCTCTTCAACTAATAAATCTATTCCATACATATTATTATTTTCTCCTAATTATATTTTCATTATCAATTACTTCGTAACAAAAATTTGTGTCTTTCAATAGATTTTCAATAATTTTATTTTTAATTAAATAGTAATTTTTAGAATCTCCTGAAAAACCATTCCAATATTGTTCATGAATGTTTATTTTTTCAGTGAAGACAAATTTATTTTCACTGTCTTCAATAAGAGCTAAGACTCTGTCACAAGGCATACCATTTAAAAATATTTTTTCCAATTCATTATATATTTCTTTAGGTGTATTAGTATTTTCCAATGTGTAATTTAAATTTAAATCCTTTAAAATATCTGTAATTTTTATATTGTCATTTTCTAGTAGTTTTGTAACAACAAAAGCAAGTCTTTTTTCAACTATTATTATTTTATTTTGAAGAGATTGATGTATATTAGAAACATCAATTACATCTTCCAAGGGAACATTTTTAATTTCTCCACAATTTGAAATTAATTCATCATTTAAATTTTTGTTCCAATTATCCTTTTGATTATCTATTATAAGTTGTGTTATACTTTCTTGAAATAAAATTTTATTATACAACCAGTGGTGTATAGGTCCTAACATTGCACTCATAATTATTCTCCTCTCTTTTTATTAAGGGCGTCAACTAATTTATTAACATCTAAGCCATGAACAGCACAAGCATCTTCTATAGATTCCATTTGAGCAGAAGGACAACCAACGCAGTACATTCCGTTTTCAGAAAAAGTATCCATTAAATCATTGTTTTCTCTTATAATGTCACCAATTATCATATCTTTATTTATTTTTTTCATATAAATTACCTCCTAATAGTTTTCTTATTTATGAAATCATTTTAACATTAAATCATAAAGAAATACGTTGCATATACAACAAAAAAAAATATTTACAAAATAAATTAATAGGTCTATAATAAAATTAAAAATTCAGACAATTTAAAGGAGAGAAAGATGAGCTTTTTACTAAATAAATTTTTAGAATATATTAAAATTGATACAACTTCAAATGAAAACAATATAAATTGTCCAAGTACAGATGGTCAGTTTATACTTGCTACAATAATAAAAAAAGATTTAAAAGAGCTAGGACTTGAGGATATAAAGGTAAACTTTCATTCCTATGTAACAGCTACCTTAAAAAAAAATACAGAGAAAGATATTCCAACAATAGGCTTTATAGCTCATTTGGATACTGCTCCGTCCTTTAATGGAAAGAATATCAATCCCAAAATAATTGGAGAGTACAATGGGAAAGATATTGTTTTAAATGAAGAAAAAAATATTGTAATGTCTCCTAAAAACTTCCCTGAACTAAAAAAATATTTAGGGGAAGATATAATAGTTACAGATGGGACTACTCTTTTAGGAGCAGATGATAAAGCTGGAATAGTTGAGATAATAACAGCTTTAAAATATTTAAAAGAACATGATGAAATAGAACATGGGGATATTAGAATTTGTTTTACACCAGATGAAGAAATTGGAAGAGGAGCAGATAAATTCAATGTTCAAGAGTTCAATGCAGATTTTGCCTACACAGTTGATGGTGGAGAATTAGGTGAGCTAGAATATGAGAATTTTAATGGAGCAGCTATTAAAATAAAAATAACAGGAAAAAATATTCATCCAGGAACAGCAAAAAATAAAATGTTAAATTCTCTACTAATTGCAATGGAGATAAACAATATGCTTCCAGTAAATCAAAGACCAGAAAATACAGAAAACTATGAGGGATTTTTTCTTTTAACTGAAATGAGTGGATCAGTTGAAGAAACAAACATGTCTTATATAATTAGAGATCATTCCAAGGAAAAATTTATAGAGAAAAAAAATCTTATGGAAAATATTATAAAATTCATAGAAAAAAAATATGAAGATGTTATAATAGACCTAGATATTAAAAATAGTTATTGTAATATGAAGGAAAAAATAGAACCTGAATACTATATAATTGATTTAGCTAAAAAATCAATGGAAGATGTGGGAATAGTTCCAATTATAAAACCTATAAGAGGGGGAACTGATGGTGCTAAACTTTCATATATGGGATTACCTTGTCCAAATATTTTCACAGGTGGGCATAATTTTCACGGGAAATATGAATATATCCCAATACAATCAATGGAAAAAGCAGTTGAAGTTATAGTAAGTATTATAAAAAATAGTGGAGGAATAAAACATAATGAACATAAAAATTAGACAGGTTATGCCTAATGATCTAGATGAAATTACAAAAATAGAAAGTATTTGTTTTCCTAAGGAAGAAGCTGCTACAAAGGAATCTCTTAAGTATAGAATAGAAACTTTTCCAAATAGTTTTTTTGTTGCAACTTGCAATGGGAAGATAATAGGTTTTGTAAATGGAGCAGTAACAAATCATAATACAATAGTAGATGAATTATATGAAGCAGAAGGAGGACACAATCCCCTAGGGAAAAATCAATCTATATTTGGATTAGATGTATTGCCAGAATATCAAAGACAAGGTATTGCAGCTAAATTAATGGAGTATATAATGGAAAAATCAAAAGAAGCTGGAAGAGAGAATATGATATTAACTTGTAAAGATAGATTAATTCATTATTATGAAAAATTTGGTTATGAGAATAAAGGAGTATCTGCATCAGTTCATGGTGGAGTAGTATGGTATGATATGATAGCAAAACTATAAAAAAAGGATAACAATTGTTATCCTTTTTTTTATTTTATTTCCCAAGTTATAGTAACCGTATCTTTAAATTTTAAATCTTCTGGATTAATAGTTAATAAAGAATCAGAACTCATTTTAGCTCCTAAAATTTTATTTTCTCCTCTAAATGGAGAGATAAAATTGTTTGGTTCGTTAAATGAATAATTAATATTAATTATTTTTTCTAAAGTTACTCCACTGGTATTTGCCAATATTTCAGCCTTATTTTTTGTATTTTCAATAGCTTTAATAAGAAGTTCATTTTTAAATTTTTCAGTATCTTCAATTTTGTAATCTAAATAAAAATTCACATTACCTTTAATTGTATTTAAAGAAGTTAGTACATCTACTAATTTAGAATCATTTAATCTAAAGCTTAATTTCATACTGTGAGAATATTTATAACCTAAAAATCGTTTTTTATAGTTACCATTATTATCTTTATAGTTTTCATAATTAGTATTAATATTAAAACTAACTGTTTTTAAATCCTTTTCATTAAAACCCTTTAAAAGAAGTTGCTTTTTAAATTCAATTAAAGCAGCTTTGGAAGAATTAAGAGAATTTTCATAAGTTTTTTTGTATCACTATTTGTAATATGAATTGTTATTGTATCAACAGGGACTAAAATGCTTGCAGTTCCTGTAACTTTTAAAGTTCTGATTAAGGGATTATTATCTGCAAATGTAAGAATTGAAAAGATAAGCATAAAAGCTGTGATTAATTTTTTCATATTAAAACCTCCTATTTTCTTTTCTTCTTAGTGACTTGTTTGTACAGTTTCCATCTATCATGTAGCCACATCCATTGTTCAGGATATTTAGTAATGATTTCTTCCATTTTAAAGATTATTTTTTGAGTGGTTTCATGAACATTTTCTTTGAAATTCAAATTGTGACTATTACTTTTTTTCAATTCTTCAATGAAGATTTCAGTTTTATTATTTTTATCAAAGATACAATATACTAGTATTAAAGGTCTATTATATTTTAGAGCAATAGTTGAAACCCCTGTTGGAGAAACAGTGTCAGCTCCAAAAAATTCAACATTTGTTCCCTTGTCCCTGTGGTCAGTGAAAAGAGCTATGTTTTTACCAAATTCAGCATATTCTAATAATTCTCTCCCAGTTCTTTTGCTTTTTTCAAGGAGAATAATATTTAGATGTTTTCTTTTATCTGTTATATATTTATTTAAATAAGGATTTCTCTGTTTTTTAGCAACTGTAACAAGGGGATATTTTTCAGAGAATTTAGATAATGATTCCATGTTCCCAAGATGCATAGTAGCAAAAACAACAGGACCTTTTTTTAAAGCTCTATCAAGAATCTCAATATTGTGAATTTTAAAATTATCATCATTTTTCATATATTCATCAAGCCATAAAGTTCCTAGAAAAGCTTTTGCCATTGTCTTATAGGAATCAATAGCTATTTTATGTCTTTCTTTAACAGTTTTTTCAGGAAATGCCAGTTTTAAGTTAGCTAAAGTTGTGATACGTCTAGATTTTATTAATTTATATCCAAGTACTCCTACAGTTTCTCCTATTTTAAAACGAGTTTTTTCTGGAAATAACATAATAAATCCTTTAAAAGCTCTAAAAGCAAAGTATTGGGATAAGTAAATAAGTGATTTCATTTTATCCTCCAAATGTTAATTATAAATTTTATTATCTAAAAGATATTATAACATAAAGTCACACCAAATAAAAAGTTTCTCGTTATAAATTCTAGAAAATATGGTATACTTTGTTTGTAAAGTTCATAAGAAAAGGGGTAAAATAAATGGAAATTAAAGAACTATTAGAAGAATTATATTCTTATTCTTTTTTTGGTATAAAGTTAGGATTAGATAATATAAAAAAAATATGTGAAAGTTTAGATAATCCCCAGGAAAAATATAAAATTATACATGTAAGCGGAACCAATGGAAAAGGTTCTACATCAACTATGATTGAAAAAGCTCTACTTTATGCAGGGAAAAAAGTTGGGAAATATACTTCTCCTCATATTATAAAATTTAATGAAAGAATAAGAACTAATGGAAATGATATTAGTGATGAAAAAATTGCAAATATTTACTTGAAGGTTAAAGAAGCAATAAAAGGAATAGACATAAAACCTACTTTTTTTGAAGTAACAACAGCTATGATGTTTTTATATTTTGCAGAGGAAAATGTGGAATATGCAATATTAGAAGTTGGTATGGGAGGACGTTTTGATGCTACAAATGTTGCAAATGGAGATATTACAATTGTAACCAATGTGTCAGTTGAACATACTGAGTATTTAGGTGATAATGTTTATGATATAGCAGTAGAAAAAGCAGGAATTATAAAAGATAAAAGTAAGGTTATTGTTGGGGATACAAATGAAGATTTTCTAAAAGCTGTATATGAAAGAAGATCAGAAGATAAAGTTATAAATGTAATCAAAAAATATAAAGATGTTTCCTATGAGCTTGATTTTAAGAATTTCACAACAAAGGTTTTCCTAGAAAAAGAAAATTATGTATTATCTCTTTTTGGTGACTATCAAGTTAAGAATTTTTTATGTGCCTATGAAGCTCTAAAGATGCTAAATATAGATAAAGAAAAAATAAAAAAGGCCATGAGAGATGTTGTTTGGCAATGTAGATTTGAAATTTATTCAAGAAATCCCTTGACAATATTAGAGGGAGCACATAATATAGATGGAATGAATAACCTGAAAAAAATAGTTTCCCATGGATATAATAAGAATGAAATTGTTATTATAGTTTCCATTTTAAAGGACAAAAAAATAAAACAGATGCTTGAAATTTGTCAAGAAATTAGTGACAAAATAATAGTAACATCATTAAAAGAAAATAAAAGAGGCCTTTTGGGAGAAGAATTATTTAATTATACTAATAAAGAAAATGTAGTGGTAAAGGAAGATATGGGAGAGGCGTATTTATTGAGTAAAAAGATACTAGAGAAGGATAAAAATAAAAAGGCTGTAATAATTTGTGGTTCTTTTTACACTTGTGAAAAATTTAAAAACACCTTTAAATTTTAGGGGGGTTAATGTGAATGTAAAAAATAAAAGCATTTCTGTGAGAGAAATAATAGAGTATTTTGATTTGGAAATACTTGTGGATGGAGATTTAGATAGACGAATTGACAAAAATAAAATATACAGAATAGGATATGAGCTTACTGGATTTTTTTCAGATGAAATTGATGAACTAAAAGATGCAATACATATAATGGGACTTAAAGAAAATAATTATTTATTTAGAATGGAAACAGAAAAAAAAACAGAGATATTGGATAAATATTTGTCTTATCCCTTTCCAGTTTTAATTTTAAGTTCTCGAGCTAAACATACAGATATATTAGTGGAAAGATCTAAAAAAAATAATAAAGTTTTATTGAGATGTTCCAAAAGAGCCACAGAATTCATTAGGGAATTAAATATTTACTTGAAAAATGTGTTAGGAAGAGAAATTATATTAGAAGATCATATATTACTAGATGTTTATGGAATAGGAATCCTTCTAAGTGGTGAAAAGGATTTAAAAATAGGAGCTACTATTGAGCTTTTAGAAAGAGGACATAAATTTATAACAGATGCTAGAATGCTTTTGAAAAATACAGCAGATGGAATAATTGGGTATAATACAGCAGCAAAAATATCTCCAGATAGGGATTTTATGTTAGAAATGACAGATAAAGAGGAAAATATTAATGTAACTAATAATTTTGGAATAAAGTCAACTAGACCTTCTAAAAAAATAGACCTAATCATTAACCTAGAAACATGGAAAACCAAAAAGTTTTATGATAGATTAGGTGCAGATGAGTTTTATGAAGATGTTGGTATTGGAAAATTAAAGAAAATAACTCTTCCAGCTAGAAAGGGAAGAAATTTAGCAGTAATAATAGAGACTGCAGCTATAGATTTTAGATTGAAAGAATTAGGAAGAAACTCTGCTTTGTATTTCTTAAATGAATCTAAAAAATTAATTCAAGAAAATAAAAGAAAAAGGGAGAGTGATGAAATGGAAGATGAAACTAGATTATCAATGGCCACGTTTATAAAGGACAATAATATTGAAGTTTTAATTGGTGAGGAATATGCTCATAAAAGCTTTATAACCACAACAAGTATTCATAAACCAGCTATGGCTCTTTCTGGAATTTTTGATTTAGAAGAAAGTATATATGAAAATAAAGGATTGCAACTATTTACAGATGTGGAACTTAAATATTTAAAAATTCTTTCTCCTGAAAAAAGAATGAAAAATTTAAAAAGATACTTCACTTATGATTTCCCAGCTATTGTTGTTTGTGGGGATATAAATGTACAAGATGATATAAAATTTGAAGTTAGAAAATTAATGGTTGAAAACAAAAAGGTTTTATTAAGGGTTAAAGAGACCAACCCATCCTATGTAGTAGCTAATTTAAATGGTTATTTGGAAAAATATTTTTCCCCTTCAACAACTATGCATGGGGTATTTTTAGAAATGAATGGATTTGGAGTTTTGCTTAAAGGTAAAAGTGGAATAGGTAAAAGTGAAACAGCTTTGGAACTAATACATAGGGGTCACAGACTTATTGCAGATGATATGGTTAAATTTAAGAAAGTTCCAAATGGAGAAATAATAGGAAGTGCTGCTAAATTACCATATTTTATGGAAATTAGAGGTCTTGGAATTATAGATATTAAAACTTTGTATGGAATGAGTTCTGTGAGAATTAAAAAAAATATAGATATTATAATTGAATTAAAAGAGCAAGAGAATGATAACTACTTAACTGCAGTTGATGATTCTAGCTTAACTGAGAAAATTTTAGGAAAAGATATTTATAAACTAGAAATGTATTTATCTTCAGGAAGAAATGCAGCAGCGATGGTAGAAATAGTTATTATGAATTTAATGGCTAAGAAAACAGGTCACAACCCAGAGGAAGCGTGCAAAAAATTAAAAAAAGAATTAGGTATAGATGATTAAGAAAGGGGTAAATATGTTGTTAGAAAAAATTAGAGAGAGTGAAAATATTTTGATTTCCTCTCATGTTAATCCAGATGGAGATTCTGTAGGAAGTGGGTTAGCACTGTATACTGCTATAACTAAAAATTTTCCAGAAAAAAAAGTAAGGTTTATCATAGAAGACGATATTCCATACGATTTAAAATTTTTAATAAATAGTGATAAGGTAGAAAAGTATATAGAAGTGGATAATGTTCCAGAAGTTGATTTAATGATAACTTGTGATTCAGCTACATTTAAAAGAATAGGAAGAGTTGTTAATTTTAGAAAAAATGCTTTTTTAGTAAATATAGATCATCATATAAGTAATGATTTATATGGAAATTTAGATATTGTGGAAGATAAATCTTCTGCTTGTGAAATTATGTATGATGTAATAAAAAACAAATTAAAATTAGAAATTGACGATGAAATAGGAGAATGCTTATATACAGGTATAGTTACTGATACTGGAAGTTTCAAATATGAAAGTACAAGTAAGCAAACTTTTGAAATTGCAGGGAAATTAATTGATGCAGGAATAGATAGAGATAAAATTATTAATTCAGTTTATAAAAGCAAAAGTATAGGAAGAATGAAAGTTTTAGGAATTGCCATATCTAAGATGAATATAATTAAGGACAAAAAATTTGTTTACTTTACTTTAAGTGATTATTTCGTTCAAACTGAAGGAATAAAAAAAGATGATACAGAGGGAATTGTTGAACAATTATTAGAATATGAAGGATGCGAAGTTGCATTATTTTTAAAAGAAGAGCCTAATGGTAAAATGAAAGGAAGTCTAAGAAGTAAAAAAGAAGTTGATGTGAATGAAGTGGCGTCTTTATTTGACGGTGGTGGGCACAAGAGAGCTTCAGGTTTTACTACTAAGATGGAAGAAAAAGATATAATACTTAGAATTTTAGAAAGTATTTAAAAAATAATAAATGGAGGTAAATTTGTGGAATATGATATAGTTTTTTTGAATCCAACAAAATTTGAAGATTGTATGAAGTATGTGGCATATATAAAAAATGATAAAATAGTGCATATTAATCTTTCGGAAGTAGAAGAAAAATTAAA
This sequence comes from Fusobacterium sp. IOR10, assembly GCF_010367435.1. Taxonomy (NCBI): domain Bacteria; kingdom Fusobacteriati; phylum Fusobacteriota; class Fusobacteriia; order Fusobacteriales; family Fusobacteriaceae; genus Fusobacterium; species Fusobacterium sp. IOR10. The sequence continues at coordinate 356 of NZ_WJWY01000021.1, read as the reverse complement.
ACAGAGAATATTAGATTTTATAAGTGGTGCTATATTTATTCAAGAGGGGAAAATAATAAATCCAGGAAAAGATATATACTGTTCTCTTCCTAAAAATTGTAATTATTATTTAGAAAAAAATGAAAAGATTAAAAGCGAAAGCGATGGACTATATGATGAAGAACCAGAAATAATACCTAAGTATTACCAAGGGGTTTAAAAAGAAAAACTAAAATGTCATCTTTAATTTTTGGTTCTTTGTCAACTGGTGTTGGTGGAGAAAAATAAAAAAATAAATAATGTTTTTGTTCCTTCAGCTTTATGCTGAAGGAATTTTTATTTTTGTTAAATTGCTATAAATTAAAATTCTATTTCTT